>NZ_AQOQ01000012.1:0-113583 GCF_002888555.1 Alcanivorax sp. MD8A
GCATGCAAGGAGTTATTCAGAGGTTCCCTTGCTACTGCACCCATTCGCGTTTGACCCGGATAGCGGTACTGCGTGCCTTGACGTGATGCTGCCGTGCCTCGCAATGGGCGCGCGTCAGGGCGGCGCCAAACAACAGGATCATTGAGGAGTAGTAAACCCACATCAACAGTACCACCAATGAGCCTGCAGCCCCGTAGGTGGAGGCGGTGGCGGTGTGTGCCAGATACAACCCGATCAGGGCGCGACCTACGGAGAAAAGCACCGCGGTGATCAGGGCCGCTGGCATCACATCCCGCCAGCCCAGTACCACATCGGGGAGCACCCGGAACATGGTGCCGAACAGCAAGGCGATGACACCAAGAGATACCAGCATTTCCAGGGCCACCGCGAGGCCACCGTGAAAAGGCAGCCAGTGCTCGGCATAGACCAGCAGGGATTGCACAACCACATTCAGCAATAGCGACACCAGCAGCACGAACCCCAATGACACCACCACGGTCAGTGACAGCAGCCGGCTTTTGATCAGCGCGATGATGGTATTGCGTGAAGGTTTGGGCATGACCTCCCAGATGGAGTTCATGGAACGCTGCATTTGCGCAAACACGGTGGTGGCCCCCACTACCATCACAAGCAGGCTGAGCAACCCTGCCAGCATGCCCTGGCGGGGTGTCTGGGTATTGGCGATGGCGTTGCGGACTTCTGCAGTGGCGGCGGGGCCGATGGTGCTTTCCAGCTGGGACAGGATTTCTGTCATGGCCGCGTCGCTGGTCATTACCAGTGAAATGACTTTGACGGCAAGGATAATGACCGGGGCAATGGAGAACAGGGTGAAAAACGCCAGTGACCCGGCGTAACTGCCGGCATTGCCCTCCAGCCACAGGGTGGCGCTGCGTTTGAGAATGCCGAACCAGTAGAGAAGAGTGTCTTTCATCGAGCCACCGTCGTCCATGAACCTTGGGCAGTGTAGCGGGGGGGAGAGACGGCTGCCAAGATTTCACCGTAGGAGCCGGTTATTCGCTCCGCTCACCCTTCGGGCCGCCCTGCGGGCGTTCCTTCGCTACGCTCGGTGGCGGCGCGATAAAAAGCGTTAGAAGAATATGTCTCCACAGAGGACACAGAGTTCGCCGAGGGAAAATGGGTTTTCTCTGTGTGCGGTGTGGCTAAAGTGTTTTTGATCCTGGGTAGGTTTCGCGCCGCCAGCGACGCTCCTACGGCAAGGTGTGTAAGGCCGAAGGAGCGTGGGGGTTTTAGTGCAGCTTGAGTCGCGGGCGTACCAGTTTGTTGAAGCGACCGGCGATCAGCAACATGATGGTGCGTGGCCAGCCGTAGAGCGCGGCTTGATGCATCCGGTACAGGCTGATGTACATCATCCGGGCCAGCCAGCCTTCCACAAAGAAGTTACCGCCTTTCAGGTTGCCCATCAGCATGCCCACCGAGCTGTAGTTGGACAGGGAGACCAGCGAGCCGTGATCCTTGTATTCGAACGGTCGGGGCTCGCGGTGCATCAGTAATTGCTGAAGGCTGCGCGCCACGTGTTGGGCCATTTGCTGGGCGGATTGGGCTCGCGGGGGGATCGGTCGCTCTGCCCCTTCCGGAATCAGGAAGGCCGCGTCGCCAATGATGAAGATGTTCTTGTGGCCCTTGGCTTGCAGTGTCGGCTCCACTTCCACCTGGTTGATACGATTGGTGGTCAGGCCCTCAATCTGTCCCAGCCATTGCGGGCACTTCACGCCAGCCGCCCAGACCAGCAAGTCGGCCTTGATGGGGTCGCCATCTTTGGGCACGAACGCCTCTTCCGTGGCTTCGGACACCATGACGCCGGTGCGCACTTTCACCCCCAGGGATTCCAGCCGCTCGGTGGCGGTGGCAGAGACCCGCTCACTGAGGACCGGCAGGATGCGTGGGGCGGCTTCAATGATGTCGACCTGCAGGTGCTTGCGGTCCAGCTTCTCGTGACCGTAGAAGTTGAGCATGGACACGGCATGGTGCAGCTCGGCGGCCAGTTCCACGCCGGTGGCGCCGCCACCGACAATGGCAACCGACACCGGCTTGCCTTCGTAGTTGGCGTGCAGGCAGGCGTTCAGGAAGCGCTCGCGAAAGCGCTCGGCCTGGGCGCGGCTGTCCATGAACAGGCAGTTGTCCCGTACCCCGGGGGTGCCAAAGTCGTTGCTCTGGCTACCGGTGGCCAGCACCAGGTAGTCGTAGTCGAGAGTCCGCTCGGGCAGCACTTCCTTGCCGTGTTCATCAAACAGCGGCGCCAGGGTCAGCTGCTGACCGGCGGCATCCACCTGGGTCAGGGTGCCAGGTTCGAAGCGGTAATGATTAAGCTGGGCGTGGGCGCGGTAGTCCACCGCATCCAGGTCCGCGTCAATGGCGCCAGTGGCGACTTCATGGAAGCGCGGTTTCCAGACATGGATGCTGGAGGAATCCACCAGGGTGACGTCCGCTGTGCCGTTGTGGCCGAGCTTGCGGCCCAGTTTGGTGACCAGAGGCAGGCCGCCGGCACCGCCGCCAACGACAACAATTTTGGGTTTGCTCATTGAAGCTCCTGTCGGGCTCTCCGGTTAGCGTGGAGCAGCCAGTCAAATTCATGTGTCGTTTCTGAATTATTCTTCAAAGGCAGGCCCTTGTGGGGCGGCCGGCGCAGACCTTCCCTGTGCCGGAAATGCAAAGTCTGAGCCAGCGTGGTGCTTCGGTCCAGACCGGAAAATTCCCTATCTTCCCGTGCACACGGGTCTGTGTGCCGGGCGATAATGAAAAAGCCCGCCGGTGGCGGGCTTTTTCAGCGATTCACACCACTCAGGCCTTGGGGCCAGCGGCGCGGATCTCGTCGGACACATCCGCGTACTTGTCGGCAAAGTTCTTTTCGAACTGCTCGGCCAGGTCGCGGGCGCGTGCTTCGTAGTTTTCCGGGTTGGCCCAGGTGTTCTTGGGCTGCAGCAGGTTGCTGTCGACGCCGGGGACGACTTTGGGGACGTCCAGGTTGATGATGTCCAGGTGCTCGGTTTCGGCATTGTCCAGCTCGCCGGACAGGATGGCGTTGACCACACCACGGGTGGTGGGGATGCTGAAACGCTCGCCTTCACCGTAGGGGCCGCCGGTCCAGCCGGTGTTCACCAGGTAGACGGTAGAGCCGAATTCTTCCATGCGCTTGATCAGCAGCTCGGCGTATTCGCCGGCACGACGGGGGAAGAACGGTGCGCCGAAGCAGGTAGAGAAGGTGCTCTTGATGCCGCCACCAGAGCCCATTTCCGTGGAGCCCACCAGTGCGGTGTAGCCACTCAGGAAGTGGTAGGCCGCGGCTTCCTTGGACAGCTTGGAGACAGGCGGCAGTACGCCGGTCAGGTCGCAGGTCAGGAAGATGATGTGCTTGGGCTCACCGGCACGGTTTTCATCGACTTTCTTGTCGATGTTTTCCAGCGGGTAGGCCGCACGGGTGTTCTGGGTCAGGGAGACGTCTGCATAGTCGGCAGTGCGGGTTTCGTCATTGATGATGACGTTTTCCAGTACCGCGCCGAACTTGATGGCATCCCAGATAACCGGCTCGTTCTTCTGGCTCAGGTCGATACACTTGGCGTAGCAACCCCCTTCGATGTTGAAGACTACATCCTTGCCCCAGCCGTGCTCATCGTCACCGATCAGATAACGGGCCGGGTCGGCGGACAGGGTGGTTTTACCGGTGCCGGACAGGCCGAAGAACAGGGCCACGTCGCCGTCTTCGCCGACGTTGGCAGAGCAGTGCATCGGCAGTACGTCTTTTTCCGGCAGCAGGAAGTTCTGCACGGAGAACATGGCTTTTTTCATTTCACCGGCGTAACGCATGCCGGCGATCAGGATCTTGCGCTGGGCGAAGTTGAGGATCACGCAGCCATCGGAATTGGTGCCATCACGCTCCGGCTCACACTGGAACTGCGGGGCGTGCAGGATCTGCCATTCTTCCTTGCTGCGCGGATTGTACTTCTCCGGGCGAATGAACATGGTATTGGCGAACAGATTGTGCCACGCGGTTTGCGCAGTCACTTTTACGGCCAGGTAATGATCCGCGTCGGCACCCACGTGCAGGTGGGAAACAAAGGTGTCGGTTTCCGCGGTGGCGGCGGCGACACGGTCCCACAGGGCGTCGAACTTGTCAGCGGGGAACGGGCGGTTAATGGCGCCCCAGTGGATGTGCTCGCTGGTGCTGGGCTCATCGACAATGTAACGGTCCATCGGGGAACGACCTGTGCGGTGGCCGGTTTCCACTACCAGGGCGCCGGTATCGGACAGGCGGCCTTCGTTACGCTGGACAGCCAGCTCTACCAGCTGGGCCGGGCTGAGGTCGTTATAAACAATCGGGTCGGTCATGGTCATTCCTGGGCTCGTAGCCGTGGTGGGCGAGGTGTGCCACACCGGGTTCGCATTGCGGGTAACAGTGCCGGTCTCGTGCCCGTGACTGCCACCGGGCAAGACCAAAAGGGACTGATGGGACCCCACCAGTCAGCACAGGCGCGCGATTATGCCAGAAAAGAGAATTAGTGGCGATTCCCCTTCGGACTGATGGGTCACGCGCTAAAGGCAGTGAATAGTTAACAGTTAACAGTGAATAGTGCGCGGTTTTGGGCCGTCAGGCCCTGAAATGCCGGAGGCCACGCCGATGAGTGGGCGCGGCCTCCGGGGTTGGGAACCCCTGGACGAGGTTCGCGTCGCTTTTCACTGTTCACTATTAACTGCTTTCCCTGATCATCTCCGCCAGATCCACCGCATCGAAGGTTTCCTGGTGGCGGCAGAAGTCGCAGGTGAGGGTGACCTCGCCGTCTTCGTCCAGCAGGGTCTGCAGTTCCTGGTTGCCGAGGGACAGCAGGGCGTTACGGTTGCGTTCGCGGGTGCAGGTGCAGCCGAATTGCAGGGCCTGGGCGTCCGGGAGCTGGGGCGGCGTGTCGTGGAACAGGCGATGGAGGATGGTCTGGTCGTCCAGATTGAGCAGTTCTTCCAGCGTCAGGGTGGTGGCCAGGGCCTCAAGGTGCTCCCACATCTGGGCGTTGGCATCGGTGCCGGCAAGCTGGTTGGGCAGGCGCTGCAGCAATAGTCCGGCGGCGCGATTGTTCCCGCTGGCCAACCACAGCCGGGTGGGCAGCTGCTCGGATTGCCGGAAGTACGCTTCCAGGCACTGGGCCAGGGTGTCGCCGGTGAGCGGGACGATGCCCTGATATTGCTGGCCTTGCTCGGGAATGATGGTGATCACCATGTTGCCGTCGCCGATCAGGGTACGGACATCGCCCTGGCTCCAGTCCTGACCATCACTGTGGCGGGCCACCGCACGCAGCTCGCCCTCATTGGTGCATTCGGCCAGCAGCAGGGATACCGGGCCATGGCCCTGGGCCTGCAGGGCAAGGCGCCCCTTGAACTTGAGGGTGCTGGCCAGCAGGGCCACGGCGGCCACTGCTTCACCGATCAGCCCTTGCACGGGCAGTGGGTAGTTGTGCCCTTCAATAATCCGGCTGACGCTGCTTTCTACCTGTACCAGTTCTCCGCGGATGTCGGAGTCAGGGAAAAGAAAGCGCTGCTTGTGGTCTTGCATGTTGCTGTCCTGAGTCGGGTTTTCACGGGGGAGGCCGCCGCGAAAAGGTTATTCCAGATTGTCTCGTCGGAAGCGCTGGATATCCCGGCGCTCCTTCTTGCTGGGTTTATGGTCGGGTGCGGCTGCGGCTGCCCGGGCCAGTTTGCGCTGTTCGCTGTTCATTTCCCGTTTGGCCACACTCTCCGGGGTTTCCACGTAGAGGGTCTGGGCCACTTTGGCCGGGCCGCGCTTGCTGCTCAGGTCGCGAACGATGACCTCAAAATGTTCAGTGCCCTTGGTAATGGTAACGGTCTGACCGGGCTGCACCGCCTTACTGGGCTTGGTGCGGCTGCCGTCGATATGAACCTTGCCGCCCTCAATGGCGGTTTTGGCCAGGGTGCGGGTCTTGAAGAAGCGGGCGGCCCACAGCCAGGAATCAATGCGTACGCTTTCCATCCGTCTCTCTGTCAGGCCGGTGTATTCAGGGAAGTACCGACGCAAAGTCATCAATGGCCACAAACGGGTCGGTGTGCTCGCGCCGTGGCAGGCTGGAATCCGGGTGCAAGATGCTGACCGGTTGCCCGATACCGTATAGCTGCGCGCTGTGCAGCACTGGCAGGGAGTCATCCACCAGCAGCGCTTTGGCCGGATCGAACGGCAAGTGTCGCTGCAAATGCTGCCAGAACGACTGGGCTTCCTTGGGGTGGCCATAGTCGTGGCTGGATACCAGCTCATGGAAATAACGGTCGATGCCGGTCTGTTCCAGCTTCACGTCCAGGGCGTCGCGGTGGGCATTGGTCACCATGACGATCTGCTTGCCGGACTCCTGCAACCGCTGCAGAAAGGTTTCCGCTCCGGGTCGCACCGAGATGCGGTCACGGGCCTCTCTTTTCAAGCGGGCGATTTCCAGCCCGAGCTCAGCAGTCCAGAAATCCAGACAGTACCAGTTGAGGGTGCCCTGATGGCTGGCGATCCAGTCGTGGATGATGCGGTCAGCTTCCTCCTGGTCCAGGCCCAGTTGGCGGGCGTAACAGTAGGGTACGTGGCGCTGCCAGAACCAGTTGTCGAACTGGAGATCCAGCAGGGTACCGTCCATATCCAGTAACACAGTGTCGACAGAATGCCAGTCAATCATGAATTTCCTGCGGGTTCGGGTTAGTCTTGCCGTCCGGAAGGTGTCGTCGTTCTGAGGTAATTATGGATGAGAAACCGGAGATTCTCGACACCCGGCTGGTGGCCAAGAGTCGTCTGTTCGGGATTGAGGAGCTGCATTTGCGCTTCCGCAACGGGGTGGAGCGGACCTATGAACGGTTGCGCACGCCGCCAATCGCGGCGGTAATGATGGTCCCGTTGCTGGATGACGAGACGGTGGTACTGATCCGTGAATACGGTGCCGGCACCGAAAGCTATGAGTTGACCTTGCCCAAGGGGGCTTACGAGCATGGTGAAGACTGGCGTGATGCGGCTAACCGGGAATTAAAGGAAGAGGCCGGTTACGGCGCCCGCAAACTTACCCTGATGAAAGAGCTGACCCTGTCGCCGGGATACATGGGGCACCGTATCAAGGTGGTGCTGGCCGAGGATCTGTACGCGGAATCCCTGCCTGGCGACGAGCCTGAGGAATTGGAAGTGGTGCCCTGGAAGCTCACTGAACTGGACCGACTGATCGAGCGGGATGATGTGACCGAGGCGCGTGTGATCGCAGCGTTGCTGATGACAAAGCGGTTGTTGGAGAAGAGATAGCTGTGAGCGTTGAGCTACAAGCTACAAGCTACAAGCTACAAGCTACAAGCTACAAGCGGCAACGCGGAGATGAGCCCGGCACGGACTGAAAACTATTGGCTCCGCGCTGCAGCTTGAAGCTTGCCGCTCAGACATGAACTTGAACAAAGGAAAACCAGAAAATGACCGACTTTAATGCCCTGCTGAACCCGCTTGCCGATATCGCCCGTGAGGCGGGACAAGCCATCCTTGAAGTGTACGAGCGGGATGACCTGGGCGTGGAAACCAAGGATGACAAGTCCCCGATTACCGAAGCCGACAAGGCCGCCCATGAAATTATTGAGGCACGCCTGAAAGCGCTGACGCCGGATATCCCTGTGTACTCAGAAGAATCGGGTGATATCCCTTATGGCGAGCGTAAGGACTGGCCACAGTTCTGGCTGGTGGATCCGCTCGATGGCACCAAGGAGTTCATCAAACGCAATGGCGAGTTCACGGTGAATATTGCGCTGGTTCGCGCCGACACTCCGGTGCTGGGAGTGGTGCATGTGCCGGTGACTGGTGTGACCTACCTGGGTGGTGAAGGCGTGGGCGCCTTCAAGGAAGACGCCGGTGAGCGTAAAACGATTGCCTGTCGTGCCCGCACTACGCCGGTGGTCATGGTGGCCAGCCGCAGCCATGGCGGTGAAGCGGTGGAAAAACTGGAAGCCTTCATTCGTGAAGAAGTGGGTGAGGTGGAGCGTGCCTCCATGGGCTCATCGCTGAAACTGTGCCTGGTGGCCGAGGGTAGCGCAGACATCTACCCGCGACTGGCGCCGACCAGTGAATGGGATACCGCCGCGGCCCATGCGGTGGTGACGGCCGCTGGCGGTGTGGTGGTGAATACCGCATTCGAACCGCTGCAGTACAACAAGGAAGATATTCTCAATCCGTTCTTCCTGGTGCTGGGCCAGAGCGTAGAAGAATGGCGCTTTATTGCCCCTGCGATTGAAGGTTAGTGTGCATCACAGAGGTCACTGAAAGCACAGGGAAGAGCCCTTCGTGTTTTTCTTTTTTCGGTGAACTCTGTGGTCTCTGTGGATAGCAGTGTTATCTGCCCTGAATATGGAGCAAGCCATGAGTGAAAAGCGTGAGCTGCGATTTGTCAGCGCGGGTCAGTCCTGTCGCGGGGATCTTTATCTCCCTTCCGGGAAGGGGCCCTTCCTGACGGTGGTCATGGGGCACGGGTTTGGCCTGACCAAGGCCTGTGGTCTGGATCCGTTTCGGGATGCTTTCGTTGAAGCCGGCTACGCGGTGTTCCTGTTTGATTACCGTCATTTCGGTGAAAGCGAGGGCGTGCCTCGGCAGGTACTGATGCCAAACCGGGAGGTAGCAGATTGGCAAGCCGCGCTGGCCTGTGTGCGCAAGCAGTCGGAGGTGGATAACCAGCGCATTGTGCTCTGGGGGACCTCCTTCGGTGGCGGACTGGTGACGGCTGTGGCGGGGCGAGAGCCGGTCGCAGGCATTATTGCTCAGTGCCCGATGATGGATGGGCTGGCGTCGGTACTGGAAGTGATTCGCTATGCCGGTATTGGTCAGGCGTTGAAGCTGACTGGGGCGGGGCTGCTGGATGTTGCTCGTAGCGCGGTAGGGATGGAGCCGCACCTGATTCCCTCAGCAGGCAAACCGGGGGAGCTGGCGGCCATGAGCAGCCATGATGCCTGGGAAGGGTATACCGCCCTGATGCCCGGCGAGGTGCCTAACGAGGTGGCTGCGCGCATTGCGTTGGTACTGCCGTTGTTCCGTCCGGTTATGCAGGCCAGCAAGGTGACCTGCCCGGCACTGGTGTTGATCTGTGAGAAAGATACCGTAGCCCCGGCTTCGTCAGCAGAAAAGGCCGTGTTGGCTATGGCGCAACCCACGGTAAAACGTTATCCGGTGGGTCACTTTGATGTTTATCAAGGAGACGCGCGCGCTGTTAGCCTGAATGATCAGTTGGCGTTTCTGGCAGGCTTGGCCGGCGAGGGTTAGCCCGCAAGCAGGGACAGAAAGCTGCCGGTCAGATTGTCAGAGGCGACTACCGCGCTGGTGGCAATCATGCTCAGGTTGATGCAGGGCATGATCAGGCCGATGGCAATCAGGTTGACGGCGGCGGGCTGGCGGATGCGGCCAAACCACAACAGCACAGACAGCAGCACAGAAAAGGTCAGCGGGAGGGTGAGCCAGGGGTGCTCGGTGGTCACCGTCCAGAGAGTGGCAAGCTCCATAATTCAGTTCCCTTCTTTATTCTTTTTTTCATGGTTATCAGGACTCTCCCCCAGAGAGTCCTGCGCAGTATGCAGGAGCTTTTTGTGGCGCCAGTGTGCCGTTGATCACAATTCCATGATGGCGTCCTGACATTGGATCGAGCGTGCCAGCTTTTTTATGAAAAAACGGGAATAAGAAATACGAAAAAAACTGAAAAGGGAGACCTTAAAAAGTTTTTTTCAGCTTTGAGGAAGGCTTGCGAGGACTGTACTGGTCAGACGTCGGAAGTCTGACGCACTAACCAAACCCGCCTGGGTACGGAACACCGAGCTTGTAATGCAGGTGTGGTGTTGTAGCAGGTCAATTGAGTAAGGTGGTTCGCGAGTTTGGGGTGACAGGTTTTGGCCTTTCGCGTCAGACGTCCGACTTCAGACGTCTGTCCCACCTGTTTTCCCGCTAATCCGCGATGAACCCTAAAAAGATAGCGTCAGCTGTTCTGTCAGCATGTTGCCGGCCATGATCGCCAGCGGCCCCAGTAACGCCAGTTGAAGGGAAGGTAGTAGCAAGGCCATGAGCAGAAAGTTCTCGGTGCGGCGGGGGAAGCGGCCGAACCAGATCGCCGTGCTGGTTAACAGGGAAAAAATGAGGGGCGCAAGCAGCCAAGGGTGAAGGGTGGCGGTACTCCACCAGTCATTCAGTAGCATCGAAATTGTTCCTGTCTGGACGTTGGTGAACCCCCCCGGCCACAACGCAGCAGGGAATGTAACGGCATTGTTAACGAGGCAAAAATGCATCCTTGCTATGAGGGCAACAGGCATTGCCTTTCACCTACCAGGAATGGAGATATCCCATGAGAGGGTTGTTGGCAGGGGTGTTGTTCTGTCTCGCCGCTGCCGTGCAGGCGGCAGATTTCAACTATTCTCTTGAGCAGTTTGCGCTGATATCCGGTTATGAAGGGTGTGTGCGTCAACTTGGCAGTGGCATGAGTGCGGGGCAACGAGATGCTCTCAGCGATACCTTGCTCCGTGGCAAGGGGATCAGCTACCAGCCGCGTCGGGTCGCTAACGACCGGCGGTTATGGGCCTACCCGGAGTATGCCAACCAGCGTCGCTTGCTCGGCTACATGACCGAAGCCTACCGGCAGGAGTGCCTGGAGCAGAATCAGGGCCGCTATTGAGTCTTGTCCGACAACCGGGTGGCCTGATCTGACCACCCGGAAAGCCTTTCAAAGCCCAGTAAATCTGTCGCTTACGCCTGTCCACGGTCCGCAGCGGCACGGAAACCGGGCTCCACAGCCAATCGACTGTCCCGTTCGGGGCTTTTACCTACTGCCGGGTAGGGCTATTCTGGGCTCCTGTTAATTGTGACATTGATCAATGTCAATGTTTGCGCGGCTGAGACCAGGCAGCCTGTTGCCAGAGGTAAACGATATGTCCAACAACCATTTTGATGTCCTGATTATTGGTGCCGGCCTTTCCGGCATTGGCGCAGCGTGCCACCTGACCCGCAAGTGCCCGAATCATACCTATGCCATTATCGAGCGCCGTGAGCGCATTGGTGGCACTTGGGATCTGTTCAAGTATCCCGGTATCCGGTCAGACTCCGATATGTTCACTCTCGGCTACAGCTTCCGTCCCTGGACCGAATCCAAGGTGCTTGCCGACGGCGCATCCATCCGTAATTACGTGGAAGACACGGCAAAAGAATACGGCGTAACCCGTCATATTCGTTTCGGACGCAAGGTCGTGACCGCCAACTGGTCCAGTGCTGACAAACGCTGGACGGTGGAAACCACTCATGAAGACAGTGGTGAAACCGAAACCTTTACGGCCAACTTCCTGTTCTCCTGCACCGGTTACTACAACTACGACCAGGGCTTCCGTCCGGACTTCCCGGGGGAAGACAGCTTCAAGGGGCAGATCATTCATCCGCAGCATTGGCCCGAGGATCTGCAATGTCAGGGCAAGAAGGTCGTGGTAATCGGTTCTGGTGCCACCGCGGTCACCCTTGTGCCGGCCATGGCCAAGCTTGGGGCGAAAGTCACCATGCTGCAGCGCTCGCCAACCTACGTAGCCACCGTGCCAGAGCTGGATCCCATTTCTGCCGGGCTGCGCCGTTTCCTGCCGGAGATGGCGGTGTATCGTTTAGCGCGTGCGCGCAATATTGGCCTTCAGCGGATGATATTCAAGCTGGCCAAGCAGCGCCCGAAGCTGGTGCGCCGTGCTCTGCTGGCGGCCGCCCGTCGTCAACTGGGTGATGATTTTGATATGACCCACTTCCGTCCCAGCTATAACCCGTGGGATGAGCGCCTGTGTGCAGTGCCCAATGGCGATTTGTTCAAGAGCCTGCGCAAGGGTGAGTCGGAAGTGGTCACCGACCATATCGACACCTTTACCGAGAAAGGCATCCTGCTGAAGTCCGGCAAAGAGCTGGAGGCGGACATTATCGTCACGGCCACGGGCCTCAACATCCAGATGCTGGGTGGCGTTCAAGGCACCGTTGATGGCAAGCCGGTCAACCCGCAGGACACCATGGTCTATAAAGGGGCGATGTTGAAGGATGTGCCGAACATGGCGCTGATCTTCGGGTATACCAACTCCTCCTGGACTCTGAAGGCGGATCTGGTGTGCGAATATGTCTGTCGTCTGCTCAACCACATGGACAAGACCGGAATCCAGGTGGCCACCCCGCGTGACAACGAGGGCTGTGAGACGGATAACAACTTCCTGGAAATGCAGTCAGGTTACATTCAGCGCGCCACCAACGAACTGCCACGCCAAGGCTCCCGCCAGCCGTGGCAGGTGGTGCAGAACTACTTCTACGATCTGCCACGCTTGAAAGCTGGCGCCATCGAAGACGGGGTGCTGGAGTTTTCTGACCGTAAACCGGCCAGGAAAAAAGGATTGGTGGCCTCCCTGCTGGGAGCCTGATCACCGATCCGGCAAGATCAAAAGGCTGCCCTGGAAACAGGGTGGCCTTTTTTGGGTCCATCGCGGATTAACGGGAATCGTCTACAGAAAACCCCCTTGCCGTAGGAACGTCGCTGGCGGCGCGATAACCCACGTCGTTAAAGACTGATTTACCACAGGGAGGACAGGGCCCACAGAGGAAAACCGTCTTCCTCAGTGAACCCTGTGCCTTCTGTGATGAAAACGCTTTTGATCCAGGCCAGGAATCGCGCCGCGAGCGACGCTCCTACGGCAAACTGGGGGCGACAATTGGCCTATTCCCTCAAATCCGCGATGAACCTTTTATGTTCATCGCGCTGTTGGAGTTCAGGATAGAGGCTGATATCTCGCTCAACTCGTTATGAGTTGCCCTCAAGTTGGCGGCTTTTGATTGCCAAATCCCCTCACCATTGGTAATTTCGCGCCACCTTTTCGGTGCCCGCCCTGAACACGGGATGGGGTAAACGGGAAGTCGGTGATGCCATCTGGTGGAATCCGACGCTGCCCCCGCAACGGTGATTGAGTCAACGACAGTCGAAGTGCCACTGTGCATTATGCATGGGAAGGCGATTGTTGAGAGGTGTCCCCTCGCTCATCAGCCCGGAGACCGGCCGAATTGGAACCAGGCGTTGCGGCGGGCGATGGCGGGGAATCATGGCGTGTCTATCGCCAACCCCATGTTGTGTCTGCCGCGGCTGAATTCAGGCCGTGCGGGTGGGCACGGCAGAGGGGATCACTTCCATGACGTTTCGCTTTCTGGCTGCCGGTGCAGCTGTTTCCTTTTCCCTGTTGCCGCTGGCAGCACACTCTCAATCCTCGGATAGTCCGACCCGGGTTGCCATGCTGGATCCGGTGGTGGTCACGCCCACTCTCGCCAGCCGAACGGCCGACGCGTCGTTGTCTTCGGTGACCGTGGTCGATGAAAAGACGCTACGCGAGCAGCAGCCCACAGACATGGCTGACCTGCTGCGCGGGCAGCCTGGCGTGGATACCACGGGCAATGGTTCCTTTGGCAAGAATGCCAGCGTGTTCATTCGCGGGACCTCCAGTGATGCCACGTTGTTGCTGGTAGATGGGGTGCGTCTGCGCTCGGCGACCGCCGGGAGCCCGGCCTGGCAGTACCTGCCACCGCAAATGATGCAGCGGGTAGAAATTGTGCGTGGGCCGCGGGGGAGTCTCTACGGTGCGGATGCCGTGGGCGGTGTGGTGCAGATTTTTACCCGCGATGAAGGGACCTGGCTGAACATGGGCGGAGGCAGTTTCGACAGCTGGAATCTGGGCGCCGGCAGTTCTATCCGTCACGGTGGCACCACGGCCACCGTAGGCGCAAATTACTTTGATACCGATGGCACCGAGCTGCGAGAAAACAGTGACGACCGTGGTTATGACAATGCCTCCGGACTGCTCAAGCTCAGCCACCAGTTTGGCGACAAGGGTAGCGTAGGGGTGTTCGGTTTCCGTACCGAAGGCAATACCGAATACGAAGGCAGTACTCCGGAAGACCTGCGCGATATCGATTACATGCTGCAGGTGGCCGGGGTGAAAGGGGACCTGTGGCTGACCGACAGTTGGCAGGTCAAGGCCCTGATCAGCGAAGCGAAAGATGAAAGCGAAGATTTCGATGACGGTTTGAGCAATGGCATCTTCGATACCCGCACTCGTACCGCCAACCTGCAGACCGTTTTTGTGGCAGGTGACCACCAGTTCATTGTGGGAGGCGAATACCAGGGTGACGAAATCACCAGCTCCAACGATTACGATGAAACCCGTCGTGACAACAAGGCAGTTTTCGGCCAGGCGCTGTTGAATTTCGGTGCGCTGGATCTTCAGGGTAGCCTGCGCCATGACGACAACGATGCGTTTGGCAGCAAGGTGACCGGTGCCGCGGCGGTGGGCTACAAGCTGGATACCCATCACCGTCTCCGTGCCAGTTATGGCACCGCGTTCAAGGCGCCCACCTTCAACGACCTGTATTTCCCGGACTCGCCGCCGTTCTACTACAGCAACCCGAACCTGAAACCGGAATCCTCCGAAACGGGTGAACTGGGTGTGCGCGGCCAGTACAGTGTGTGGTACTGGGATGCGGCGCTGTATCGCACCAATATTGACGATCTGATCAGTTACGATGCCAGCCGCGGTTCGTCCTTCAATGTGGCCAAGGCTACTGTGGAAGGCGGCGAACTGGCCATGGGCCTGGAATGGCAGCAGTGGCGGGCACAGCTGGCGTTTTCTGCGCTCAAGCCGGAAGACGAAGAGACGGGCAACATCATCGCCCGCCGCGCCCAGCGCATGGGTCGGGTGGATGTGGATCGCCAGATTGGCCAGTTTTCCCTGGGGGGGACCGCCAGCTTCCAGGGTCACCGCTATAACGATGCGGCCAACACCCAGCGTTTGTCCGGCTTCGGTCTGCTGGATCTGCGTGCGGGCTGGGAATTTGCCGAGCACTGGACCGGGCGCGTGGTCGTCGAGAACGTACTCGACAAGGAATATGCCACCGCCCAGAACTTCAGCGGATGGAACTATCTCAACGCCGGGCGTTCGGTAATGGTAAGTGTCAGCTACGATACCCCATAACGGACTGACCGGCGGAGACACCATACCTCTCCGCCTTTGACTGCAGGGTGATGATGACGTTTCGCAGAACGATGTTGATTGGTTTGGTGATGCTGCTTGGCTTGCCGCTACCGGCGATAGCCCGGGTGTGTGTGCAGGACGATGCAAGCCAACGGGTCTGCCTGGAGCAGCCTGCGCGCCGAATCATCGCCCTGTCCCCCGGTGCCACCGAACTGCTGTTTGCCGCCGGGGCCGGGGAGCAACTGGCCGCCGCGGTGAGCTTCAGTGATTATCCGCCCGCGGCGAAGCAGTTGCCCCGGGTGGGGAGCTATCAGCGGCTGGATCTGGAAGCCATCGTGGCCCTCAAGCCGGACCTGATCGTGGCCTGGCGAAGTGGCAACCCCATGGCGGATGTGGCGCGACTTCAGGACATGGGATTCCCGGTCTACATCAGTGAGCCCCGGCAGTTCGAGGATGTGAGCGCCACGCTGGAACGGTTTGGAGTGCTGGCTGGCACTGAATCGGCCGCCCAGGGTGCGGCAAACGGGTTTCGAGCCGGCATTGCCGCCCTGCGCGAGCGTTATGCTGATGCGGCTCCGGTGACGGTGTTCTATCAGGTCTGGGACGACCCACTGATGACAGTCAACGACAGCCACCTGATCAGTGAAGCCATTCGTATCTGTGGCGGCGTCAATGTCTTCGGGGATCTGGACGCCCTGGCCCCGCGTATCAGTCGTGAGGCCGTGCTGGAAAAAAATCCCCAGGCCATCGTGGCGGGCGGAATGGGGGAAGATAACCCGGCCTGGCTGACTCCCTGGAAAGCCTTCCCGTCGATGCTGGCGGTGCAGAAAGGCAACCTCTTCTTTGTGGCTCCTTCCACCTTGCAGCGGCCCTCTCCGCAGATGCTGGCAGGCACCCGCACCCTGTGCCGTCACCTGGATAGCGCCCGTGCCCGGCACTAGGCACCGCCCGCTGCCGGCGTTGGTGGCACTGGGGCTGGCCGGGTTGTTGGCGCTGATGGTGGCGCTGTCGGTGGGCAGTGTCTCGATGTCGCTGCAGGAGTTGTGGGCCGTGTTGCTGGGGCGCGGTAATGCCTTGCATGACACCCTGGTGTTTTCCTTGCGTGCCCCCCGTGCCTTGTCGGCGTTTGCCACCGGCGGCTTGCTGGCGTTGGCTGGGGCGCTGATGCAGGTGCTGTTACGCAATCCTCTGGCAGATCCTTATGTGCTGGGAATTTCCGGCGGTGCCGCAGTGGGGGCGTTGTTGGCCATGCTGCTGGGGCTTGGGACCGTGCTGGTGTCGGGCTCGGCGTTTACGGGAGCACTGCTGTCCACGGTGCTGGTATTTGGTCTGGCTCAGGGACGAGGCAGCTGGACACCCACCCGGTTGCTGCTGACCGGGGTAGTGATTGCAGCCGGCTGGGGGGCGGTGATTACCTTCATGCTGACACTGAGCCCCACGGAAAAACTGCCCGGCATGCTGTACTGGCTGATGGGTGACCTCAGCTATGCGGATTCGCCACAGGTGGCCTGGTTGGTGTTGGTGCCGGCGGTGTTGCTGACCCTGCCGCTGGGGCGCAGCCTGAACGTGCTTGCCCGCGGGCCGTTACAGGCGGCGGCGTTGGGCGTGGCGGTCAAGCCGCTGGAGTGGGGCGTGTATGGGCTGGCCAGCCTGCTCACGGCGGTGGCTGTGACCACCGCAGGCAGTGTCGGTTTTGTGGGGCTGATCGTTCCGCATATGCTGCGGCTGGTGCTGGGCAACGATCAGCGCATCATTCTGCCGGCCAGCGTGCTGGCAGGCGGCGCCCTGCTGACCTTTGCCGACACCCTGGCGCGTACACTGATGGCCCCGGAGCAATTGCCGGTGGGCGTCATCACGGCGCTGTTGGGGGTGCCGACCTTCCTCTTCCTTCTGTACCGGAGCCGCTGATGAGCGTACTCGAAGCCCGGGAGCTGGTGGTGGATATTCCCGGCAGGCAGGGTGGCGATCCATTGACAGCACGGATCCTTCCCGGGCAACGCTGGGGAGTGTTGGGGCCCAATGGGGCAGGCAAGACCAGCTTGCTGCATACCCTGGCCGGGTTGCGGCCGCCGCGTTCCGGCACGGTGCTGGTCGATGGCGAGCCGCTGGCATCGCTGCGCAGACGGACCTTGGCGCAGACCTTGGCGGTGGTGTTTCAGGAGCGACAGGACAGTTTCCCCGCCACCGTACTGGAGACCGTGCTGATCGGCCGTCACCCCTTTCTGTCGCCCTGGCAGCGCGAAGGCGCGGATGATGTGCGGTTGGCCCATCAAGCGCTGGATGCTTTGTCGTTGTCTACCTTGAAGGATCGGCTGGTCAGCACCCTGTCCGGGGGCGAGCGCCAGCGGGTGGCCATTGCCACGGCCCTTACCCAGCAACCGGGGGTCTGGCTGGCAGACGAGCCCACCAACCATCTCGACCTGCATCACCAGGTGGCAGTGATGGAGCTGCTGCACCAGCAGGCGGAGGCCGGCGCGGGGGTGTTCCTGTGTCTGCATGACCTCAATCTGGCTGCGCGCTGGTGTGACCACATTCTGCTGCTCTATCCCGACGGGGAGCTGTGCTTTGGCCCGGCGGATACCATGCTGGTGCCCGAGGCACTGGAACGCCTCTATGACCAGAGCTTGTCGGTGGTCACGGTGAACGGTAAACCGGTGTTCGTGCCGACATGACAGAGACCCCTACGATGACCACGGCTTCTCCCTCATCTGCTTTTCAGGGAACGGTCCCTGCTGCCCTGATCAGTGCGCCGGGGTCGGGGCAGGGCAAGTCGCTGGTGACAGCCGCGCTGGCGCGGCTGCATCGCAATGCCGGCCGGCGTGTGCGGGTGTTCAAATTCGGGCCGGACTATCTGGACCCCATGGTGCTGGAGGTAGCCAGCGGAGCACCGGTCTATCAGTTACAGCCCTGGATGACCGGCGAAGAGGAATGCCGCTGGCGGCTGGCCCAGGCGGCCAGCGAGGCAGACCTGATTCTGGTGGAAGGGGCCATGGGCCTGTTCGATGGCATGCCGTCCAGTGCCGATCTGGCGGTGCTGGCGGGGATCCCGGCGATTCCGGTGATTGATGCCTGGGGGATGGCCCAGACCTTCGGGGCGGTGGCACTGGGGCTGGCCCGGTACCGTGAGGCCTTGCAGGTGACCGAAGTGATTGCCAACCGGGTGGCCAGTGACCGTCACGCGGCCTTGCTGGCGCAAGGGTTGCCCGCGAGCCTGTCGCTGCTGGGGGCGATCCCCCGCCATGAAGCCATGACCCTGCCTGAGCGACACCTCGGTCTGGTACAGGCCGGAGAATTGAGCGATCTGGAGACTCGGCTGGATGAGGCGGCCACGGTACTTGAACAGGCCGGATTGGGGCGGTTGCCCGCGCCGGTAAACTTTTCCGCTCCGCCGCCGGAACCGGTCCCTGCCCTGTTGGCAGGCTGCCGCATTGGTATCGCACGGGATGCGGCCTTCGCGTTCCTGTATCCCGCCAACCTGGACCTGCTGCGCGCCATGGGGGCGGAGCTGGTGTTCTTCTCGCCGTTGGCGGACAGCCGCCTGCCCGCTGTGGATGCGGTGTGGTTGCCGGGCGGTTACCCGGAACTGCACGGGGAAACGCTGGCGAACAATGTCGCCATGCGCCATGCCTTGCAGGCGCACCACCAGGCGGGCAAGCCCCTGCTGGCAGAGTGCGGTGGCTTGATGGCCTGCCTGACAACCCTGGTGGACGGTGAGGGGCGTCAGCATGCCGGATTCGGTTTGCTGCCGGGTACCGCCACCCTGACCCGGAAATTACAGGGGCTGGGCATGCACGCCTGGCATCATGGCGGTGTTCAGCTACGCGGCCACACCTTTCATCACGCCGTGGTGGACACCGCATTGCCTCCCACCTGGCACAGTGAAAAACAATCCGGCACCGGGGGAGAAGCGATCTATCGGCAAGGCCATCTGTTGGCCAGCTTCTTCCACGGTTATTTCCCGTCTGCCCCCTCGCTGGTGGCAGATATCTTTACCGGTCGGTTGACCGCATCGTAATTCACAGACAACGGGGCATCTCATGAAACCAGACCCGAAAAGCCAGGAGCGCCACGCGTGGCGGATGGCCAAAAAACAGGAAATCATGCGTGAGCGCATTGCCAATGCGGACAAGGACCAGGGGGTGTTGCTGGTGCTCACTGGCCCCGGTAAGGGCAAGAGCAGTTCCGGCTTTGGCATGGTGGCACGGGCGCTGGGGCACGGCATGAAGGTGGGGGTCGTGCAATTTATCAAGGGCGCGTTCAGCACCGGCGAAGAGGCCTTTTTTCGTGACCTGCCCAGCGTGGATTATCACGTCATGGGCGAAGGCTACACTTGGGATACTCAGGACCGCGAGCGCGATGTGGCCGCCGCCAATGCCGCCTGGGATATCGCCGCGAAGATGCTCAAGGACGACCACTATGATCTCATTTTGCTCGACGAACTGAACATCGCGTTGCGCTACGAGTACCTCGACCTGGACCGGGTACTGGATGATCTGCAAAACCGGCCTGCCATGCAGCATGCTGTGGTGACGGGACGCTATGCCCCCAAAGAACTGATCGAGCTGGCCGACACCGTCACGGAAATGAAAGTGGTGAAGCATGCGTTCAAGGATCAGGGGGTGCGGGCGCAGAAGGGCATCGAACTTTAGTGAATAGTTAACAGTTAACAGTGAATAGCGAAAACCCGAACTGGATAGGTGTGAAGTAGTGGCGGGAAGTTCAAAGTTGAAAGTTCAAAGTTTAAAAATAAAAAAAGCACAAAGTGCTGCCTTTATTTGGGGCTGCGATCGCGGCTTGATGTGTGGGCGCGGCCACGTTGCTGTGATTACGGGAGGCGCCGTATCGCGTTTCAACTTTGAACTTTCCACTTTCAACTCCGGGTCTTCGCCATGCTGAGTTTGATGGTTCAGGGCTGTACCTCCGATGCGGGGAAGAGCACGGTGGTGGCAGCGTTGTGTCGGTGGTTTGCACGGCGTGGGTATTCGGTGGCGCCGTTCAAGCCGCAGAACATGGCGCTCAATAGTGCGGTGACGGTGGATGGCGGGGAGATCGGGCGTTCTACTGCTTTGCAGGCGTTGGCCTGTGGTGTTGAACCGCATAGCGACATGAACCCGGTGTTGCTCAAGCCGCAAACCGATATGGGTGCGCAGGTGATTATTCGCGGTCAGGTGCTGGGCAATATGCAGGCGCTGGATTATCACGCTTATAAAAAAACGGCGCGCGATGCGGTGCTGGCGGCCTGGCAGGATTTATCGTCCCGTTTTGATGTGATCATTGTGGAAGGGGCGGGGAGTCCGGCGGAAATCAATCTGCGTGACAACGACATTGCCAACATGGGTTTTGCCGAGATGGTGGATTGCCCGGTGATACTGGTGGCAGACATTGATCGCGGCGGTGTCTTTGCTCATCTCACCGGTACGCTGGATCTGCTGTCGGAAAGCGAGCAACAGCGCACGCTGGGATTTGTCATTAACCGCTTTAGGGGCGACCTGTCGCTATTGCAGGGTGGCCTGGACTGGCTGGAAGCGCGCACCGGTAAACCGGTTTTCGGGGTGCTGCCTTACCTGCATGGCTTGACCCTCGATGCCGAAGATGCGGTGGATGAACAGGGTGGCCATGAAAACGATGCGCTCAATGTGGTGGTGCCGATGCTGCCGCGCATGAGCAATCACAACGACTTTGATCCGCTGCGTCTGCACCCTGGCGTGAACCTGCGCTTTGTGAAAATGGGTGAAGCCTGGCCACCGGCGGATCTCGTGATTTTGCCCGGCAGCAAGGCTACCCGTTCGGATCTGGCCTTTGTTCGCGAACAGGGCTGGGATCGGGACATCGAAAGACACCTTCGTTATGGCGGCAAGCTGCTTGGCATCTGTGGTGGTTTTCAGATGCTGGGTGCGCGTATTGATGATCCGGACGGACTGGAGAGTGAGTCAGGCAGTAGCGTAGGGCTCGGCTGGCTGGACATGACAACCCGACTGGTACCCGGCAAGCAGCTACGCAATGTGCAGGGGCAATTCCTGCTCGCCGGTACGCCCATTCGCGGTTATGAAATTCATAACGGCGTCACGGGGGGCGAAGCGCTGCAGTCCCCTATGCTGCGGCTGGATGGCCATGAGGATGGTGCCGTTTCCGACGACGGCGCCGTCATGGGTTGCTACCTCCATGGCCTGTTTGATTCGCCGCAAAGTACCGATGCCATGCTTGCCTGGGCAGGGCTGGATGCAAACGCGAGTGTTGACTACGCCATGCATCGCGAGCAGCAGCTGGATCGGTTGGCCGACATGCTGGAGGGGCATATGGATATGACCTTGTTGAAGGAAAAAACAGAAAGGCTGCAGGCAGGGTTTGACGCGCTGAGCTAAGCTGAGGGTTTTCTCAGGATGGAGAAACCTTCATGCACAAGGATGCTGCACATGCCGGTCAGGCCATTTATACACCCCTGACCCTGGCGCTCTACGATCAGGCGGTGTTGGGGGTGTCTTGTCGCGGGTTGTGGCGCTGCCCTTCTCACGAGTTTTTGGCCAATTATCAGCGTCATATTCGTCCTGATCACCTCGATGTAGGTGTAGGTACGGGGTATTTTCTGGACAAGGTCTCGTTCTCCGGGCGAGCCCCGAGAATTGCCTTGATGGACCTGAATCCAGACAGCCTGTCTGCGTGCGCAAAACGAATCCGGCGTTATCAACCGGTAACGCACCAGTGCAATGTGCTAGAGCCTGTGACGTTTCCCGGTGAACGGTTTGGCTCGCTGGGCATGAATCTTTTACTGCATTGTCTGCCGGGCGAGATGAGCGATAAAGCCTGCGCGCTGGATAATTTGCTGCCCTTGATGAACCCGGGAGCGACGGTGTTCGGGGCGACGTTATTGCAGGGCGGAGTTGAGCGATCGGTGATGGCGAAGGGGTTGATGGCGCTCTATAACGCCAAGGGGGTTTTCAATAATGCGGGAGATTCCCTGGCAGGCCTCAGACATGAGCTGGAGTGTCGCCTCGACACTGTGTCGGTAAAAGCGGTGGGATGTATGGGGGTGTTTAGTGGAACGGTGCGGCAGTCTGATTCTGTTTAGACTCTCGGCTGATCGGATTCAACAAAAAAGGCTCCCATTGGGAGCCTTTTTGCGAAGCCATCAACGATCAGTGATCGTGACCGCCCGGGCCGTGTACGTGGCCGTGTTCTTTTTCTTCGGCTGAGGCTTCGCGTACTTCGGTGATTTCCACGGCGAAGTTCAGGGTCTCACCGGCCAGCGGATGGTTGCCGTCTACGGTGACTTCATCGCCTTCCACGGCGGTGATGGTGAAGATGCGCGGACCGGCTTCGGTCTGGGCCTGGAACTGCATGCCCGGCTGCAGGTTGTCTTCGTTGCCTTCGAAGGCGGTTTTCGGCACCTGCTGGATCAGTTGTTCGTGACGCTCGCCGTAGCCTTCTTCCGGGGTGACGGTCACATCCAGCTTGTCGCCAGCCTGCTTGCCCAGCAGCGCCTTTTCCAGGCCCGGGATGATGTTGCCGGCACCGTGCAGGTAGGCCAGGGGTTCACCACGCTCGACAGAAGAGTCGATGGTCTGGCCGGCGTTGTTGGTCAGGGTGTAGTGGATGGACACTACGGCATTTTCAGAGATTTGCATGGAAACCCTTTTGGGGTAGATGAATTTGGAATGCAGGGCCATGACAACGCCCCTACACCCGGAAAGACGGCCATTCTAACAACAGCACGGCGGGGCTGACCAACCGGGGGGCCGCTGAACCGATAAACGCGGCCACGACGGTCGGGCATGCGGTTTGCTAAAGTAGGGGCCATGACGCATCCGGATTCCCCTTCGTCCCCGGTCCTTGAGGACCGTTTCGGACGCACCATCGACTACGTACGGCTGTCGGTCACCGATCGCTGTGACTTTCGCTGTGTGTACTGCATGGCGGAGGATATGACCTTTGTGCCGCGGGCGCAGGTGCTGACCCTGGAAGAAATGGGGCGATTGGCCAGGGTGCTGGTGGCACTGGGGGTCAAACGCATTCGCCTCACTGGGGGGGAGCCGCTGGTGCGCAAGGATGTAGCGCATCTGGTGCGCGATATTGGTGCAATTTCTGGGCTGCGTGAACTGAATCTGACCACCAATGGCTCGCGGCTGGACCGGTTTGCCTCCGAGCTAAAGGCGGGCGGGCTGGATCGTATCAATATCAGTCTTGATTCCCTGAACCCGGACCGTTTTCGCGAGCTGACCCGCACCGGCGATCTGGCGCAGGTACTCAGAGGCATTGATGCGGCGCGGCAGGCGGGCTTCCAGCGGATCAAGTTGAACAGCGTTATCTTGCGTGGCCGCAATCACGACGAGGTGCCGGCGTTGGCAGACTTCGTCCTGGAGAAAGGGCTGGATATCGCGTTTATCGAGGAAATGCCGCTGGGGCAGATCACCGAGCATGATCGGGGGCTGGAGTTCGTATCCTCCGAGGAGCTGCGAGATGACTTGTCGCAGAGGCTGAATCTGGTTCCGCTGGCGGAGAAAACGGGCGGCCCGTCACGTTACTGGCAGGTGCCGGGAAGTGACAGTCGCATTGGCTTTATTTCCCCCCACTCACAAAACTTTTGCCATTTGTGTAATCGGGTGCGGATCACTGCTGAGGGGCGTATGCTTTTGTGCCTGGGTCATGAGCACAGCGTGGACCTGCGCGCGGTGCTGCGAGCCCACCCGGACGACGATACTCCCCTTCGCAATGCCATTGTCGATGCCATGGCCATCAAGCCCGAGCGCCATGACTTCACCCTGGATCCGGGTGAGCAGCTGGTACGATTCATGAATATGACCGGCGGTTAAATACGGAATAAGCGAGAGACCATGAAATCCCTGCCTGAACTGTTTTCCAACAACGAAAAGTGGCGTCACGAGATTGAGCAGCAGCACCCTGGCTTTTTCAAGGCGCTGGGCGAGCAGCAGAGCCCGGAGTATCTGTGGATTGGCTGTGCAGACTCCCGGGTGCCGGCGAACGAAGTCGTGGGCCTGATGCCCGGTGAGCTGTTTGTTCACCGTAACGTGGCGAACCTGGTCAACCATACTGACTTGAACCTGCTGTCGGTGCTGCAATTTGCCGTGGACGTGCTCAAGGTGAAGCACATCATGGTGGTGGGCCACTACGGCTGTGGTGGCGTCAAGGCCTCCATGGAAGACGCCCCTCACGGCCTGATCGACAACTGGCTGCGCCAGGTGCGCGAGCTGTACCTGCGCAATCGCAAGAATCTGGCGGAGCTGCCGGATGACCAGGCGCGCCTGGACAAGATGTGCGAGCTGAATGTCGCCCGTCAGGTGATCAATGTGTCCAACACCACGGTTGTCCAGGAAGCCTGGCGTCGTGATCAGCCGCTGACCATTCATGGCTGGATCTACGGTATTGGCGATGGCTGCCTGCGTGATCTGGATATCCAGATTCAGGGCAACCAGGAGCTGCGTACCCTGGAAGCAGATGAATACGGCAGCTGCTCCAGCTGATGAAGCCGCAGGGCGGCAATGCTGCCGCCCTGCACCCCAACGGATTGGAAATCCATCCCTCCCGAGCTTCCTCAAAGAACGGAAAAACCTCTCAGCTCGTTGAGTTCGGCGCCAATAAATATCCTGAGCCCCCGGTAGGAGCTATGCTCGCATGGCGATCCGAGCCCAAGCGAGGCAATCGTTCCAGCTCCCGCCCCCCTCTCAAAATGCCGCAGAAAAACCGCAACATGGTACTGACCGAACGGGTTCGGGTATGCCAAGAGGGTGTGCCAGCCTCACTGAGACGCGTTATCGCTATGCAAGCATAGCTCCTGCGGCGGGGTGATAGTGGAGGGATCAGCCGGGCGATGCAGGTTGCCTGTTCGTGTTCAGCTGCTGTTGCCAGACATCCCGCATCTCCCGCTGTTTTCACCGCCCCTTAGCGTGTCCTGTCCCTCAAAACCAGAAGCGCAGTCCCGCCACCAGCATGCCTTGTTCGGTTTTTTCGCCACTGGCGCGGGCCAGGTCGGCGGTGTCGCCGTAGCGCTTTTCCCAGTGAACGCCGATATAGGGTGCGATCTCGCGGCGGATTTCGTAGCGCAGCCTGAGCCCGGCTTCCAGACGGGTGAGTCCGTTGCCTACACGTAGCTCCTCATCTTCCTTGCCGTAGACACTGGCCTCCAGACTGGGTGAAAGCACCCATTTCTGGGTCAGCATCAGCTCGTATTCGGCTTCGACCCTTAGTTCGGTCAGGCCGTCTTCGCCGATGAACAGATTGGTGTCCATTTCAAACTGATAAGGTGCGACGCCCTGCAGGCCAATGCTGGCCCAGTCCCGGTTGGGATCATCGGGCTGCCAGTCCCGGCGTACGCCCAGCTGCCAATCCCAGAAGGGCGCAAAGGCGCGGCTCCAGGCCAGTCGGGTTTCCGCGCTTTCAGTGGCGGGGCGCTCGTCGTCGTGTTCCGGTGACATGAGCCGTTCGCCTTCGCTGGAAAAGAACAGCTTGTTGATGTCGCCGCCGTACCAGGCTCCCACTTCCCACCCCATCACGCGGCCTTCGTCGCTGTCACGGGCTTCCAGTTGATCAACCATGACGCGGCCGAAACGTTGGGGGTGTTCGCTCATGGCATACAGGGCGGGGCTGGTCGCACTCAAGCCCACCAGCATCAGTAACGAGGTAAAACGTTTCATCAGTGGTGTCCTCCATGCCGGGCGTGGGGATCGTCGGGCGGCTCGCCTGCTGCGTTTGGGTGGGGGGCGGGTACCACGCGTACTTCCCGGAACATGCCTGCTTCCATGTGGTAGAGCAGGTGACAGTGGTAGGCCCAGCGGCCGAGGGCGTCGGCGCGGACCAGATAACTGAGCTTTTCGCCGGGTTTGACGGTGATGGTGTGTTTGCGCAACAGCTTGCCGTTGCCCAGCTCCAGGTCGCTCCACAGGCCATGCAGGTGGATGGGGTGGGTCATCATGGTGTCGTTCACCAGCGTGATGCGCACCCGTTCGTTGTGGTACAGCTCCAGGGGCTCGGCGTCGGCGAACGCAATGCCATTGAAGCTCCACATGTAGCGGCTCATGTTGCCGGTCAGGTGCAGCACGATTTCACGGTCCGCGTGAAGACTGTCGACAGGGTTATCGACGGTGCTGCCGAGGGTGGTCATGTCCGCGTAGGTGAGCACTTTCCACGGCCGGTCGCGCAGGCCGATGCCCGGGTCGGCAAGCATGTCGCCGGGGGCCATGGCGCGCATGTCCACGCCGGGTCCGTATTCGCTGGGAGGATGCTCGATGGCGCTACCCCGTGGGGGCAGGTCCGGGTTGCTGTTGTCGACGGCGAAGGGGGGCGGCGGGGGCGTTGATGTTTTGGCGCCATGATGCTCATGGCCCATGGCGCTGTGATCCATTCCGTCCATCTTGCCCCCGTTGCCGTGCTGCATGCCGCCATGGCCGCTTTCGCCATGCATGGCTCCCATCCCCATTTCTGTGTGTCCGAGCAGGGGCGGCGGATCCATCTCCGGCACCTTGGCGGTCAGGCCCGGGGCCGGGGTCAGGGTGCCGCGGGCATACCCGGAACGGTCGATGCTCTGCGCGAACAGGGTGTAGGCCTGGTGAGCGTCGGGCTCGACGATCACGTCGAGAGTTTCTGCCACGCCCAGTCGCACTTCATGAAAAGGCACCGGGGTAACCGGCTGGCCGTCCATGGCAACTACAGTCATGTCCAGGCCGGGGATGCGGATATCAAAGAAGGTCATGGCACTGGCGTTGATAAACCGCAGCTTGATGCGTTCACCGGGATTGAACTGGCAGGTCCAGTTGGCGTTTGGGGTCTGGCCGTTCATCAGGTAGGTGTAGGTATAGCCGGTGACATCGGCCAGGTCGCTCTGGCTCATGCGCATGCTATTCCACATGTGCCGGTCCTTGAGCGTCTGGATCACCCCTTTGTCGCGAAAGTCCCGCAGGGTGTCGAACACGGTGCGTTCGTTGAAGTTGTAGTAGTGACTCAGTTTCTTGAGCGTGGCGTAGAGCTGTTGCGGGTCTTCGTCGCTCCAGTCAGACAGCAGCACCACCTGCTCGCGGTCAACCGTGTGGGGATACGGGGTCTTCGGGTCAATGATGATGGAACCATAGAGGCCGGTCTGTTCCTGAAAGCCGGAGTGGCTGTGGTACCAATAAGTGCCGTTTTGTACTACCGGGAACTGGTAGGTGAACGTTTCCCCCGGTTTGATGCCATCGAAAGACAGGCCGGGAACGCCATCCATCTGATAGGGCAGCAGCAGGCCGTGCCAGTGAATAGAGCTGGTTTCAGGCAGCAGGTTGGTGATCTTCAGCGTGACGGTGTCGCCTTCGCGCCAGCGCAGGGTCGGCCCGGGGATGCCGCCGTTGATGGTGGTAGCCGGTCGGGTCTTGCCGGTGAGGTTCACATCGGCGCCGCCCAGGGTCAGGTGAAAGGTGTCACCGCGCAGTTCAGGGGCGCCGGTATGGCCCTGACGGGCCAGCAGTTGCCGGGGGGCAAGGCCCAGTCCCAGGCCGGCGGTACCCAGCGCGAGTCCCTGCACGAAGCGTCGGCGCGGCAGGGAAAATCGGTTCTTTTCCATGTTGGTCTCCAGAAGGTTTGAGGAAAAACGGGCTCAAACTTTCCGGGACGGTGGGCGAAGGGGGAGACGGTGGATGCCGGGAAACTCTTTTGGGGTCGTTGCAGAGTCAAAACGCAGGGCGGGAGGTTCCTGGCTGGCAGGCAAATGCAGCAGCAAGGCGGTGCTGACCTGACACAGCGTCAGACACTGGCAGGTGTCGCCGTCTTCGCAGTGGGGGCGGTTGTCTTTGGGAGCCGGTCGGTGCAGGGCGTGTTGGCTGTGCTCCGAGGGGCTGGCAGCGGCGGGTGATGCCTGATGGTGGCAATGGGTCAGGGTGCTGTGATCCATCATCATCGCGCCGGAGGGCGGATGGGGCCCCGGTGCCATGCTCCCTGCCGTTGCCACAGCATTACCCGTCACCAGCATCAGGGCGGTGACAAGCAGGGCGACCAGGGCCCTGGTGCGGGTGTGGCAACGCAGGAACAACATCATGGCAGGCATTATGAACCGGGGGGTTACCCCCAGGTCAATGCTGGCGGATCTAGCCATAGCGTCTGAGTGACGACGCTGCAGGCAATCACCACCAGCAGTACGGCGGTGCCCCGTTCCACCCAGTGATGGTGTTCGCGCAACCAGGGTAAAAAGCGGCTGCGACCCAGTAACAGGGCGACCAGCACGTACCAGCCACCGTCGATGATCATGGCGGTGAGCGCAATCTGGATTCGGGCGGGCTGGCCCATCTCCGATGACAGGAACTGGCTGAACAGGGCAAGGAAGAACAGTGCCACTTTGGGATTCAGGAAGGCCACGGCAAAACCGTCCCAGGCAGCGCCATGTATCACGTTGGACGGGGGTGAGGTGTGTGCCGGAGCCTGCGATTGGCGGCTGGCCTGCCAACTTTTCCAAGCCATCCACAACAAAAAGAGGGCCCCCAGCAAGCTGAAGGCCAATTCCAGTCCCGGGTAGCGTTTGAACAGCACCGCCATGCCCGCCACGGTGGCGGCTGCCCAGATGCCTACGCCCAGGGCATGGGTGAGGCCGGCAATCGCGCCGGCCCGGGCACCGCCATGCAGGGTGTGTCGGGTAATCACCGCCAGACTGATGCCTGGCGTCATGGCGCCAAGGGCGCAAATGCTGGCGAGCAACAGCCAGTCGTGTAACGGCAGCATTCAGAGTCTCGTTAGGTGAAAGCGGGCACTGTAACGGGTTGGTGTGACAGGTTGAAGAGCAGCGCAGCAGTGAGATGCGATTGGGCGGCAAGCAGTTGAAAGTTTAAAGTTGAAACGCGAAGTTGATGCCCGTGACTGATTGGCGACTTGGGACTTCGCGGTTCAACGTATAGGGGCGCGGGCAGGGCATAAAAGTGGGCTGGCCCTTTCTCGCGCTTTTGAACTTTCAACTTTGAACTTTTAACTTGGGTTAATTCCCCGGATGGTGGCTGAAGACTGCCATGCCGTCTTCATCGAACAACAACACATCGTAGGTATCCACGCGGTCGCCCATCTCCATGCCCGGTGAACCTACGGGCATGCCAGGAACGGTCAGGCCCTTGCCTTCAGGGCGCTCGGCCAGCAGGCGGTCCACGTCGCTGGCGGGGACATGGCCTTCGATCACGTAGCCATCAATAAAGGCGGTGTGGCAGGAGCCGCCACCGGGGAGAATGCCGGCTTTTTCCTTGATGGCCTGCATGTTGTCGGTGTCGTGCACTTCCACGGTGTAGCCGTGCTCTTTCATATGATCCACCCAGTCACCACAGCAACCGCAAGTGGGCGACTTGTACACTTCCAGCAGCTTGCTGCCGACCTTGTCGTCGGCGGACGCGTGTTGCTGGGCCTTGGCCGGCTCGCGGGTTTCTGGCTGGGCGGGTTCCTGTTCGCCGCAGGCAGCCATCAACAGAGCAGTTAAAACAACCAGTATTTTTTTCACGGCAAGTCCTCATCATTGTTTGCGTGTTGCGTGTTGCGTGTTGCGTGTTGCGTGTTGCGTGTTGCGTGTTGCAGTCAGTCCACAACCAGTCTGCCCTGATACATCTGCATCTGACAGGTGAAACGGTATTCGCCGGCGGCGGGATTATCCAGTGTGATGGTGGTGGTTTTGCCGGTGTCCAGAAAGGCACTCACGTCCAGCCCGTGAAAGACCACCTGTTCCGCACAGGGGGAGGGATCCTTGCGCTGGAAATGCAGGGTCAACGGTTGCCCGGCCCGGGCATGGATGACGGCAGGATCATAGACGCCGTTATCCACGATCACCGTGGCTTCGCTGACGATTTTCTGCGAGCGTGTTTTGCGGCCACCGGGTTGTGACAGCCAGAACCAGCCAATGATCAGGGCGATCAGCAGCAGGCCGGCAAGATTGATCAGCAGGGTCATGGTTGGCTCTCCGGTTTTCGGGCGGTGACCACCAACCCGGTTTTGTGCATGACCTGGCCGAGAACACTGACGCTGTCTTCCGGGTGGCGGGTCATCGCGGGTTGTTCAAAGCCGGCATCGGCCAGTGCCTGCATCAGGTCCGGTCCTTCGTAGGTCAGGAAGCCATGCTCGAACACGGGCAGGGTCGACATGCTTTGCCGGTCCCGCAAGCCAAGGCAGAGTTGGCCGCCTGGCTTCAGGTGTCGGTAAATCGCGTGCAGGACAGGCGCGAGAGGTTGCCAGAAATACACCACATTGATTGCCAGAATGCCGTGGTAGTGATTTTCCGGCAGGGGCGCCTGGCGAATATCACCGTGGGTAAAACGTACTCCGGGCCTGAAGCCGTGCTGGGCATCGGCGGCCTTCACCATGTCGGCGGACAGGTCCAGACCTGTGTAATCAAGATCCGGGGCTTGTGCCAGCAACGTGGGTAAATGCCCGGCACTGCCGGGGCCGATTTCCAGCAGCCGTTCGGCACCCTGCAGCGTCAACGCGGCGTAAGTATTGGCGATGATCGGTTGATTGCTGGTGTTCATGTTGCCCGCCACGGTGGCGCCGTCGGCGCCTGAGGGCTGGCGTAACTGGGCGGCGAGTTGTTCGGGCGTCATGATTTGGGTTCCTTGCGAGGGGTGAACAGACGCAGCCGGTTGGCATTGGTGACCACAGTGACGGAGCTGAGAGACATGGCCGCACCGGCAATCACCGGGCTCAGTAAACTGCCGGTGAAGGGATACAGCACCCCGGCGGCAACTGGTACCCCCAGACTGTTGTAGACGAAGGCGCCAAACAGGTTTTGTTTGATGTTGCGTACGGTGGCGGTGGAGATCGCCATGGCATCTGCCACCCCGTGCAGGGAACCGCCCATCAGGGTAATGGCGGCGGATTCGATGGCCACGTCGGTGCCGGTGCCGATGGCAAACCCCACATCCGCCTGGGCCAGTGCCGGGGCATCATTGATACCGTCGCCGACCATGGCCACGGTGCGACCTTCCTGCTGCAGGGCCAGGACTTTCTTCGCCTTGTCTTCCGGCAGTACCTCGGCCATGACCTCATCGACACCGGCCTGTTTGGCGATGGCTCTGGCGCTGGCTTCGATATCGCCGGTGATCATGATGACGGTCAGCCCTGCGTCTTTCAGGCGTGCGATGGCCGCCCGGGAATCGTCCTTGATGCGATCGGCGACACCGATGATGCCTAACAGGGTGTTGCCTTCGGACAGAAACAACGGGGTGGCTCCCTTGTCGGTCAGGGGCTGGCTGTCGAGGGTGATGCTGACCCCCTCACTTTCCAGCCAGCGACGATTGCCCAGTCGGTACGACTTGCCTGCCAACGTGGCGGTGACCCCCTTGCCGTTGAGTGCCTGAAACTGGCTGGCGCTATCCAGTGACAGCTGTCGCTGTGCGGCCTCGTTGAGGATGGCCATGGCGAGCGGATGCTCCGAGCCGCTTTCCAGGCTGGCCGCCAGCTGTAGCACAGACGTTTCCTGTTGGCCGTCAGCACAGACGATATCGGTGACCGCGGGTTTGCCTTCGGTAATGGTGCCAGTCTTGTCGAGGACGATGGTGTCCAGGGTGCTGCTGGTTTGCAGGGCCTCCCCCTGACGAATCAGGATGCCATGCTCGGCCGCTTTGCCGACGCCGACCATTACCGACATGGGCGTGGCAAGACCCAGCGCACAGGGGCAGGCAATGATCAGTACCGTGGTGGCGCTGATCAGCATGTGGGTGATGCGCGGGTCGGGCCCCAGGTTGAACCAGACCAAGGCCGAGATCACCGCAATGATCATGATGGTGGGGACAAAGACCGCGGAGACCTGATCGGCCAGCCGGCCAATGGGGGGCTTGCTGCCCTGGGCTTTTTTTACCAGCGCGACAATTTGCGATAACGCCGTATCGCGCCCCACGGCAGTGGCTTTGTACAGCAGGGTGCCGCCTTCATTCAGGGTGCCGGCACTGACCCGGTCCCCTGGTGTCTTCTCCACGGGCATAGGTTCACCGGTGAGCATGGATTCATCAATACGGCTTTGGCCTTCCTGCACCTCGCCGTCCACGGCAATTTTTTCCCCGGGGCGCACGCGCAGTAGATCGCCAGTTTGCACCTGCTCCACCGGGATGTCGGTTTCCTTGCCGTCACGCATCACCCGCGCCGTCTTGGCGCCCAGATCCAGCAGTCGTTTCACGGCCGCGCTGGTCTTGCCACGAGCGCGGACTTCCAATGCCTGACCGAGGTTGATCAGGCCGATGATCATGGCACTGGCCTCGAAGTACACATGCCGGGCGGCCTCAGGCAGGGCGGTTGGCACCAGCACCACGACCATGGAATACCACCAGGCGGCGCCGGTGCCCAGGGCAATCAGGGTGTCCATGTTGGCGTTGTGATTGCGGAAGGCTTTCCAGGCGCCGATGAAAAAGTGGCGCCCGGCGGTTGCCAGGATCGCAAGAGTGGCAACGCCGATCGCCAGCCAGATCCACTGACTGGGCTCGCCCGGGCGTACCATCATGTCACCGCCAAGCAGGCCCCAGGCCATCAGGGGGACGCCCAGGCCAAGCCCCAGCCACATGTGGCGCAGCAGTTGGCGGTAGTGCGCCTGTTGCTGGGCCTCTTGAGCCTCATCGTCGCCCTCATTGGCTTCGCTGGCGCCATAACCGGCGGCCTCGACGGCCTGTATCAAGGTGTCGGGACGGGCGTGGCCGCGGACGCGGGCAGTGCGATCCGCAAAGTTCATGTCCGCCTGATCGACACCGGGGGTGTTGCGCAGGGCGCTTTCAATGGTGCGTACGCAGGACGCACAGGTCGCCCCGGTAATGTTGAGAATGATGTCGGCAGCGTCGCTGGGTTCGGCGGGAGGGTGGGTGGCCTGTGAGGTCGTATGGCATGCCGGAGTCTGCGCAGGGGCATAGCCTGCCTCTGCAATGGCATCCTGCAGCTGCGCTTTGCTGGTACGGTCGTCGTGCTGATGCACCTGTACCTGTTGCGTCTCCAGGTCCACCTCAATATCCCGAACCCCCGGCAGGGTTTGCAGAGCGCGGCGAATCTTGTTGGCGCACCCCTGACAGGTCGCTCCGGCAATGGGAAGAATGTGATGTGACACGGGTGTTCTCCCTGATGAAGTGGGTCTCTGTCACAAATTGTCGAACTCGGGGGTAACCCCAAGGTCAAGCCATGCTATAACGCCGCGCCGGCATTGAAAATTTTTATAAAACACCGGAAATAACGGAACTGATCCGGGGAAATGCTCTCAATAGAAACACTACACTGAGGCAACTTTGGATGCCGTTGATTCAATTGCGAACGAGGACGACTTTTTATGTTGAAAAAAACTTTGCTTGTGTCAGGTATTGCACTGGCTGTTTCCGCTCCGGCCATGGCTGAGCAGCGCACTTCTTCCGTGCGTGACAATGGGCTTTCTTACACCTACGGCCAGCTGGCTTATGACCGTTGGGACTTCGATGGCGATTGGGATGCGGATGCGCTGAGCGCTGAAGGTAGCTTCGGCCTGGATGAGCATCTGTTTCTGCGTGGTGCCCTGCGTTTCTATGATGGTGACTACGACATTGATGGCAAACAGCTGTCTGCCGGTATTGGTTTTCACACCCCGCTGCAGCAACGCCTGGATTTCGTGACCAGTGCTGACATCATCTACGATGACCGTGATTATCGTGTTGGCGATGACGATGATGTGGGGTTCGAAATTCGTGGTGGTGTACGTCATGCCACAACGGAAAAAGTCGAGCTGTCCGGCGGTCTGACGTATATCGATCTGTATGACGACGACTTGGGTGTTTACGGTGAGGGTCTGTTTAAAGTGACGCCTGCCGTGGATCTCGGTGCCCGGGTTGTTGTTGCCAGCGACCGTGATTCCATTGGTGTGTTTGGCCGCTACAACTTCTAAACCGGTTGTTGTTGGCGCATAAAAAAGCCCGCCGGGTAACCCCGGCGGGCTTTTTTAGGTTCTGAGGAAATGGTTTGCAGCACCCTCCTACGGCAAGCAAGGAGGAGTCAATCGGGCTTTTCCTGCAAACCTGCGATCAACCTTTTTTATGCTTATTGTGCAGGCGGCGTGATCATAAGCCGTCTACAGGGTGGTGGTTTCCAGCCACTGGATAATGGGCTCCCAGCCGCTGCCGTGGCTTTGCTCCAGCGCCTGGCGAATGCCGGGCTGGCTGTTTTCCCATTCGTCCATGACGGTCTCCGGCAGCGCCTGCAGCCCGGTAAGCAAGTGGCTGTCGAGCCCGTTTCTCGTGCCCTCAGGAATAACCAGTTCGTTGTCTTCCAGAGCGAGTGCCAGTTTTTGATGGCGGCTTAGCAGGGTCCTTGCACCGCAGTGCAGATCAGCGGCGGTCAGAGTGGCGTCGCTGACCAGTGTCCGGTAATCCGCAATCAGTTGCTCGCTGGCAAGTGCAAGCCACTGTTGGCGGCGGACTACGCTGTCCTCTTCACCGGTGAACGCGGTCAACGGTTTGGGCGAATCCGCGGTGCCGTTCAGCACCACGAACAGTGCAGCGAACCCCAGGCTGGCCTCGGCGCTGTCAGTGGCGCCATGCTGGGTACGTAGTGTCTTGCGCGTCATTTCCAGATACGGGTCACTGATCAGACCAGACTCGGGCCACTCCGGCAGGGCATCGATATAACCGGGGTACAATGGCCAGCTATCCAGACGTTCGAGAATGATTTGTTGCTCCAGCTGGCAGGCACGGGCGGCGGGTAGCAGGTATTGCCCTGCCAGGGTCGCGTACCACTGCGTTAGCGTGACGCGTAGCGCGTCCAGCGAGTCTTGTTCTGGTGCCTGCCCAAACTGGGTCAGGGTCTGCTGCCATTGGCTGGCGGCCTGTTCGAACTGATCGCTGCTGGCCTGTTGCCAGTCAGCCACGGGGATACCGGGGAGCAGGGTGTCATGGTGTTCCGTCTCAGCGGTTTCGGTGTTGTCGGGCTGTTCGCAAGCAACCAGAAGCAAGGCCAGCAGACTGGCCAGCAAGTAACGCATGGTTCCCACTTTTTCCTTCGTTTGTATTAGGGCCTGTTAACAGCCGCTGGTTATTCGTTATCTGAGGCTGATGACCGGCCAGCCCCGTTCGCGAGCTTCTCGTTCCAGGGTGGCATCCGGGTCCACGGCCACCGGGTTGGCTACCTGTTCCAGCAGTGGCAAATCATTGTGGGAGTCACTATAGAAGTAGCTGCCGTCCAGGGTTTCGTCGTGGCTTTCCAGCCATGCCTGTAAGCGGGTTACCTTGCCTTCCCGGTAGCTCGGGGTGCCATCAATATCGCCGGTGTAGTGTTCCTTGCGGCGCTCGGCCACGGTGGCAATCAGGTGTTCAATGCCCAAGCGGTCGGCCAGCGGTGCGGTGACAAAATCGTTGGTGGCGGTAATGATCATCAGGGTGTGACCCTGCTGCCGGTGCTTTTCTACCAGCTCTGCCGCTTTGGGCAGCCACATGTCATCGAGTTTTTCTGCCAGAAACTGTTCGCGCCAGAAGTGCAGTTGGGCCATGTCGTTATCCGCCAGCACTTTCAGGGAAAACCGCAGGTAGGCCATGATGTCCAGTCGACCGTTCTGGTAGTCCACGTAAAACTGGTCGTTGGTTTCCTTGTAGTGCTCGGCGTCGACAATGCCTTTTTCCACCAGCCAGTCGCCCCACAGGTGGTCGGAATCGCAGCCGATAAGGGTGTTGTCCAGGTCAAAAATCGCGAGTGTCATGGCCTCTCCTCAGATGAGGGCTCATTCTAGGGGATGCGGATGACAAGTCATAGCGACCGAAAACGGCGGGCAAGCGTAAAAGGTATGAAAGTTGCAGTAATGCGAATTGATTGCAGGTTGCCCGACAAGGTTTAATGGGGCAATGACACTCGGATTAATCCCCATGAAACGCATGGGGATTCGAGCCTGACGCCAGAGAGATCATGACAGGCATTATTGATGACAACGGATTCCGGTTGAATGTCGGGATCATTATTGCCGGCCGGGACGGCCGGGTTTTTTGGGGCCGCCGCATGGGCAATCGCGATGCCTGGCAATTCCCCCAGGGTGGCATGATGCCCGGTGAAACCCCGGAAGAGACTCTGTTCCGTGAGCTGGAAGAGGAAGTTGGCCTGCGCCCGGAGCACGTGGAAATCATTGCCAGCACCGAAGGCTGGCTCAGCTACCGTTTGCCGCGCCGTTTTCTGCGTCGCCCGCTCAACCGTCCTGACAGTCGCCCGCACTGCATTGGTCAGCGCCAGAAGTGGTTTCTGCTGCGCCTGACGGCTGCCGAAGAGGCGATTGACCTGTTTGCGACTGACAGCCCGGAGTTCAAGGCCTGGCGCTGGGTCAACTACTGGTACCCCATTCGCAAGGTCGTGCATTTCAAGCGCGGTGTGTATGCCCGCGCGTTGCGTGAGTTGGCGCCGGCCCTGAAGAAAGAGGTTGGGTCGCTGTCGGGCAAGAAAGGGACGCGACAGTGTACCCGGACGGCGAAACCCGGAGGGGCCTCTGATGCTTGATACCCTGCGTCGTATTGTTCAGGAAGTGAATAATGCGCCGGACATTCGTACCGCGCTGGATCTGATGGCGAAGCGCGTGCGCGACGCCATGGGCACCGAGGTCTGTTCCATTTACTTGCGCGACGAAGATGACCAGCGCTATGTGTTGATGGCCTCTGAGGGCTTGAAACAGGAAGCCGTGGGCAATGTCAGCCTGGGATTGTCGGAAGGGTTGATTGGCCAGGTCGGCATGCGTGAAGAACCGGTTAACCTGGAAGATGCTTTCTCGCATCCCCGATTCCACTACCTGGCGGAAACCGGGGAAGATCCCTTCCATGCGTTTCTGGGTGTGCCGGTGATGCACCACGGCAAGGTGCTCGGGGTCATGGTCGTCCAGCAGCGTGACGTGCGCCGCTTTGACCAGAGTGAAGAAGCGTTTCTGGTGACCATCTCGGCCCAGTTGTCGGCGGTGATTGCCCACGCCCACGCCTCCGGTGTGCTGTTTGACCAGCTGGATACCGGTGGGGTGGACCTGCCCAGTTTCTATGACGGTTTGCCCGGTTGTCCGGGGGCTGCCATTGGCTATGGTGTCCTGTTGTTCCCCGAAGCGGATCTGGCATCGGTGCCGGACCGCCAGGTGGAGGATGTGGGTGATGAAATTGCCCGCCTCGATGATGCGCTGGTGCGCACTCGTCAGGAAGTGCGGGATCTGGCCGAGCGCGCCTCAAAGTCGCTGGGGGCAGAAGAGCAGGCGCTGTTCGATGTCTACCTGCGGATGCTGGATCGGCATGCGCTGCCTGCGGAGGTGATTGCACAGATCCGGGAAGGGCAATGGGCACAGGGTGCCTTGCGGGATGTGGTAGACCAGCATGTTCGCAATTTTGAAATGATGGACGATCCGTACCTGCGCGAGCGGGCTGCTGATGTCCGTGACCTGGGGCGGCGGGTGCTGGCCCAGCTGCAAAGGCAAGGGCGCCGGCAGGTGATATTCCCGGATGAGTGCATCCTGCTGGGCGAGGATATCTCAGCCCCGATGCTGATGGAGGTGCCTCGCGAACGCATTCGAGGCATTGTCACCACACGGGGCTCGCGCAACTCACACATGGCCATTGTCGCCCGTGCCATGGGGATCCCTACTGTGGTGGGGGCCCAGAATCTGCCGCTCAAACAAATGGATGACAAGGAAATCATCGTGGATGGTTTCCGTGGCCGGGTGGTGGCCAACGCGTCACCGGAGCTCAAGGCGCAGTTCGAGGAAATTATCCGCGAAGAAGCGACGCTGCAGGCCGGTCTCGAAAAACTGCGTCATGAACCCGCCGAAACGGAAGATGGTGCCCGAATCCGCTTGCAGGTGAACACCGGGCTGATGACCGATATCAATCGTTCCCTGGAGCGGGGCGCAGAAGGCGTTGGCCTGTACCGCACCGAAATTCCTTTCATGGTGCGAGACCGTTTCCCGTCTGAAGAAGAGCAGCGGGTGATTTACCGCGAACAGCTATCGGCCTTTGCGCCTCACCCGGTGACCATGCGCACCCTTGATGTGGGTGGCGACAAGTCGCTGAGTTATTTCCCGATTGAGGAAGACAATCCGTTTCTGGGTTGGCGGGGCTTGCGGGTTACCCTGGATCACCCGGAAATTTTCATGGTGCAGGTGCGGGCCATGCTCAAGGCAAGCGAGGGGCTGGATAACCTGCGCATCATGCTGCCCATGGTCACCAGCGTGATCGAGGCGGAGGACGCCCAGCACTTTATCCACCGTGCCTGGCTGGAAGTCCGCGATGAAGGGCTGGACATCCCCATGCCGGAAGTGGGGGTCATGATCGAGGTGCCCGCCTCTGTCTACCAGGCCCGCGCGCTGGCCCAGCGGGTCGATTTTCTTTCGATCGGCACCAATGATCTCACCCAGTACCTGTTGGCCGTGGACCGTAATAACCGGCAGGTGGCCTCGCTCTATAATTCCTATCACCCCGCTGTGCTGCACGCGATCCTGCATGTGATCGAGCAGGCGAAAGAAGAAGGCAAAACCGTCTCGGTGTGTGGGGAAATGGCTGGCGAGCCTGCCTCGGCATTGTTGCTGATGGCCATGGGGGTGGATGCGTTGTCCATGAACGCCTCCAACCTGCTTAAAGTGAAAGCCGCGATTCGCCGGGTGAAGATTTCCTTCGTGCGCAAACTGCTCAGTGAAGTGCTGGCTATGGATAACGGTGAAGTGATCTCCGCCTACGTGGACCTGCAGCTGGACAAGGCCGGCCTCGGTGACTTGCTGCGAAACCGCAAGGCCATCAACTGACATGTTCAAGCGTGGGCTGCTTGCTGTCCTGACGCTGCTGGCGTTACTGCTGCTGGTTCTGGTGGTCAGGGCGCTTGTGCTGCCAGCGCCAGCCCTCTCTGCCAGAGTGCTGCCGTCTCTGCCTGAACAAGACCGCGACGCGCAGGTTGAGCGCTTGGCCCAGGCGATCCGGTTTCCCACCCTGGCCGACCGGCCAGATGCCTTCGACGCGTTTCATGCCTTTCTGGCAGAGGCCTTTCCCCTCACGCATGAGACCCTGTCACTGAGGCCCTTCGGTCACAGTCTGCTTTACCATTGGGACAGTGGGCATGATTGTGCGCCAACGTTGCTGCTGGCACATCAGGATGTGGTGCCGGTGTCGGCCATGGCCGAGTGGCAACATCCTCCTTTTGACGGGGTGGTGGATGAGCAGTTCATCTGGGGGCGCGGTACCCTGGATGACAAGGTCAGCGTCATGGCGATTCTGGAAGCGGTGGAAGCCATGCTGGCAGAAGGCAGGCAGCCTGCCTGTGATGTGTGGCTGGCATTTGGCCACGATGAAGAAACCGGCGGTGCCCAGGGCGCAGCGCGAATGGCGGCCTGGTTGCAAGAGCAGGGTGTGCGGTTTGAATTGGTGCTGGATGAGGGCGGCATGGTGTTGTCAGGTGCCACCCTGGGCATCCAGCAGCCGGTGGCGCTGATCGGCATCGCCGAGAAGGGTTATATCAGTGTAACGCTGGAGGCCCACGGGGAGCCCGGGCATTCCTCGCGCCCGCCCGCGCAGACGGCCATTGGTGACCTGGCGGTTGCCATTGCCCGGCTGCAGGCGAATCCCCGCCCTGCGGGCTTGAGCCTGCCGACCCGCTACATGCTGGAAACCGTCGCTCCTGAACAGGCGTTTGCCCGCCGCCTGGTCTTTGCCAACCTGTGGTTGTTTGAGCCACTGGTGGTGCGTCAGCTGGCGGGGAATCCGGAAACCCATGCACTGATTCGCACCACCATGGCGCCCACCATGCTCAGTGGCGGAGTGAAGGACAATGTGCTGCCAGCCACGGCCAGTGCGGTAATCAACTTCCGGCTGGCTCCGGGTGAAACTCAGGAAAGCTTGCTCAATTGGGTAGAGCGTCACTTGCCCGAAGGGGTGTCTGTTTCCATCAAGGAAGGGTTCTTCGCCGAGCCATCCCGCATCTCCCCAGCGAACAGTGACGCCTTTGAGCGGGTGGCATCCCTGGCGCAGGCCCTGCCCGGCGACCCACTGCCGGCCCCGTTCCTTATGATCGCGGGCAGTGATGCCAGGCATTACCAGGCGCTTTCGGAAAACGTGCTGCGTTTTCTGCCCGTGTCGCTGCAGCAACAGGATATCGCGCGTTTCCACGGTCCCAACGAGCGCCTGGCCCGTGACCAGTATCCGGATATGGTCCGCTTTTATCTGGGGCTGCTCTCCTCTGGTGCTGCGCAGTAAGGCCGCGTCGTGCGATCCGGTCAGTCTCCGCTGAAGACCGCCGGGCGTTTGTGAAGAAAGGCGCTGATTCCTTCCCGGCCATCCTGCCCATAGCCCAGCATGCCTTGAAGCCTGGCTTCACTACCCAGCTGCTCGTCCAGATCCTGTTCACTGCTGTGGTCGATCAGCGCCTTGATTCCTGCGAGCGCCCGGGTGGCTTGTGCGGCCATCTGACAGCCCAGGGACATGGCGGCCCCCATTAGCTGGTCATCGTCATGAACCGCATTAATCAGCCCCCATTGCTCCGCCGTCTGAGCATCCAGTGGCTCGCCACTCATCATCCATTGCAAGGCACGAGCGCGGCCAATGGCGCGTGGCACAAACCAGGTGCTGCCGGCATCGGGGATCAGCCCCAGTTTGATAAAGGCCTGTATGAAGCTGGCCGAACGGCCTGCCAGAACGATGTCGCCAGCCAGAGCAATGCTGCAACCGGCGCCGGCGGCAACGCCATTGATGGCAGTAATGACCGGTTTTTCCATGCCGCGAATCAGGCGGATGATGGGGTGATAGGTCTCATGCAGGGTGGCAGCAAGGTCGGTGGCCTGCTCCTGATTGTCTGAGCCATTGAAGTGGGACAGGTCTGCGCCAGCACAGAATCCCCTGCCGCTACCGGTCAATATCAGGCAGCGGCAATGCGGATCCTGCGCGGCCATGGACAGTGACTGATGCAGATCGATCAGCAGCTGTGGTGACAAGGCATTAAGACGTTCCGGTTGTTTCATGACAATTACGGTGACAGGCCCGGTCTGTTTGACCTCTACGCAGGGGCTCGCGTCGTTTGCTATTGCAGTGCGCATGTTCTACGTCCTCTTACAGCCACCAGGTTTGAAAGTCCGAGGGCCATGCCCACTCCAGCGCGAAAATGGTGATGCCGTAGAACGCCACCAGCTTGATCCAGATTCTGCGGAAATAGGGCAGGGAGTCGGGATGGAAGCGCACTTGCATCCATAGGGAGTACACGAACAAGGCGGAAGCCAGCACGGTCTGGATGGCAATGATGGCGTTGATGCGCGGAAGAACATCCACGGGGTTGGCAAAGAGGTAATGGCCAAAAGACAGCCAGTTACCCACCACAAATCCCTGAATCAGTGTGTAGACCCGATCAGGCTGGCTGCCCGATAGCGTGGTGTGCGCCCGCCGTGCCGCCAGCGCCAGCGGAAACCAGAGGGCGGCAACAATCGGGGCATTAAGCCAGGCTGGTTCCGGGTACTGATCGAAGAAAATGACATTGTCGAAGAAGTGAAGGGTGCAGCCTGCCAGTGTCAGCCAGAGCAGCATTTTGAACACGGTGTAGTGACGTTGTGTGGCTTCCATGTGAATTCCTATAACGGTTGTTATAAATCTTGAGGGGATGCTAGACTATGACAGTCGTTATAGCAAGGGTGTGAAATGAGCCAGTCAGACAAGAAGGTGGCAAGAGCAAGGTTGGTGGCAGGAGCGGCGGATCTGTTGAGTCGAAAAGGCATGAATGGCACCAGTATCCGGGAGTTGGCCAAACACTCCCGGGCACCGCTGGGGTCCACGTACCATTATTTTCCGGGCGGCAAACAGCAGGTGATAACCGAGGCCATACAGTTTATTGGCGACAAGGTGTCGGCGGGGTTGGCTCATTCCCTTAAGGCGGGTCCGGTCAGTGGGCTGCGTGGCTTTCTGGCGATCTGGCGAGAAGAGGTGGTGCGTTCCGAATTTCGTGCGGGGTGCCCTGTCCTGTCTGTGGCGGTTGAGGAACCGGCGGGTGAGGACGAAATGGCCGCCTTGCTGGTGGCGAACGCCGTGTTTAATGACTGGATGCATCTGATGGCGGCGGCGTTGCGGGAAGAGGGTGTCAGTAAGGCACAGGCCGAGCAGATTGCCACGTTGGTGGTGGCGTCGGTGGAAGGCACGATCGCCCTGTGCCGAGCCCAGCGCAGCGTCAAGCCTCTGGATCAGGTGTCACGGCAGCTGGAAATGTTGATTAAGAACGCGATAAGGAAGGATTGAATGATGACGCCTGAAGAGAATGCCGCACGGTTTAACCAGGCCGGCGAGAGCGGCTTGCCGGGGCTGGTGGGAATGACGGTTCACGCCATAGGCGAGAGCGGTGTGGATGCGGTAATGCCTGTGACTCCGGCGTTGATGGCGCCCAATGGTTTTCTGCATGCCGCCTCGGTGATTGCCTTGGCGGACTCGTGCTGCGGTTATGGCACGATGGCAAGTTTGCCGGAAGGCGCGACCGGCTTTACAACCCTCGAATTGAAATCCAATTTTCTGGGTACCGCCCGGGAGGGTGAGGTGGAGTGCAGAGCGACGCCGGTACACCGCGGGCGTACTACCCAGATTTGGGATGCGCAAGTGCGTCATCGTGAGAGCGGCAAGACCATTGCTCTGTTTCGTTGTACGCAGATGATTCTGTATCCGCGCTGATGCCCTGGTTCTCCCGCCATTACGATCGACTGTTGTTGATCAGCATTGTGGTGGTGCCTCTGGTGCCGATGCTGCTCTACAAGTGGTACTACTCTCTGGATACCTGGTATGTGCCATGGGGGGAGACCCGCAGCGATTACTTTGATGAGGCTTTCGAGCATGCCGCGAAACGCTGGCTGATGACGGTGCAGGCGCAGGGCGACGCAGTGTATGTGATGACGGATAGCCAGTGCCCTTGCGCCAAGCCAGTGTTGGCGAAACTGCATCAGGCGCTGGCGGAGACGGTGCCTGTCAGAGTTTTTGACGCTTACGGTCCTGTGATGGCTGAGCAGGAAACATATCAACTTTCCTCTCTGATCCGGTTTATGCCGGCGCTGCCGACCGCCTTGGTAGTGAGGGCGGGAGAGTTGATCTATGTGGGGCCGTTGGTCACAGGTAATTTGTGTTCACAGGAAGCGGACTTTTCACCGCCGCTCGCCGCCTATCAGGGGCAGGCCTCGGGCAGAGTGTATAACTGGCTGTCAGAAGGCTGCTACTGCCGGCTGGCCCCGGAGCGGCTCCCGTCCGGTTCTGTTCCTTCAGGAGAGAAAAGAAACCATGAATAGCGCAATCGTTCTCAAGCTGCATCTGTTCGGGGTGGCATTCTGGCTGGGAGTCGTCGGCGTGGAGTTTTTGCTGGAGCGACGCCGGGCGCTAAGCCGTGAGCATGGCTATCTGGTCGCGCGATTGCATGAGCGCATCGACCTGTGCCTGGAGATGCCGGCCTTCCTGTTGGTGCTGGTAACCGGGTTGTTGCTGCTGGATGTGGAACAGCTTTCCGGTGTGTATCTGCTCAAGGTGTTGGCAGGGTTGGTAGCGGTGAGTGGCAATCTGTTGTGCCTGTGGCCGGTTATGTGCCGCAAGCTGGCAGCTGATCGTGGTGACCTGCCGCGCGTGATCCATTATTCGAATGTGATCGACCGGATTTCAGTGGTGGCGATTCCCGCAGGCCTGTTCGCCTTTGCCTGCGGGGTATGGCTGGTGATCAGTCGCTAGCGAAGGAGGAGTTCACCGCTGTGGCCGGTTGACCGTCTGGCTGCCAGACCTGCTCCAGCATGGCCGGTTCGCCCTGACGGCTGATCTCCACGGCGCTGCTGGCGCGGGTGCCGTAGGCGGAAGACTGGATAAAGACAGGGGCGACCAGGCGCTCCAGTTCCATGCCCACGCCGGTGTCCGGTAGCACCGTATCGTCCGGTTGATGTCGATCGTTAACCACCCCCAGCAGCTGCTCCAGCGTGCCGCCAGAGGCAATGGCGTCTGCTAGCCGTTGTTTGCCTCGTAGCACCTTGGGCCAGGGGTCGTCCATCAGGCCGTTGCTGAGGCCGTGCAGGCCGGGTGCCACAGGTTGGGGTGGTGCGCCGCGGTTGCCCAGATACCAAAGGCTGTCTGGTGTACCCACCAACAGATTGAAGGCGCCGTAATGGGCCTGTTCTGACGCCAGGGCGTGGGCAAAATTCTCTGGTGTTTGCCGGGATTCCAGAAAGGCGGTGGGTAGCAGACCCCGTGAGCGTTCGCCGGGTTGCCGGTCGGTGATGGGCTCGCGATAGTTGGTGACCACGGCAAAACGACCGTTGCGATGGATGCCCAGCCAGGTCCCCCCGGCAGTCAGGTCCAGGCCGCAAAAAATATCCCCTCGCCAGCGTGCCGCCTGTGCAGGGCGGGCATGGAATTCATCGCGGTTGGCGGCCACCCTGAGCGGGGTCGGGCTGTCGGGCTGCCAGTCAAATAGCACGATACACATAGTCGGGCCTTCCGGTTTCGGGCCTGCTAGCATACCTGTCTCGAAAATCATTGGCAGTGAATGGGAGAGCGGGTGCTGGAATTGTTTCTGATCTGTCTGGGGGTCGGGGTGGGGGCTGGCTTGCTGGCCGGAGCCCTGGGGCTGGGCGGTGGGGTGGTGATCGTGCCGGCGCTGATTTTCCTGTTCCACGGATTGGGCTTTGCAGATGATCTGGTCGCCAAGATGGCCGTGGCGACCTCTCTCAGCACCATCATCATTACCTCCATCAGCGCGGTGCGTACTCATCACAAGGCGGGCTTTGTCCGCTGGCCGGTGGCGTTCCGGCTCGGGGTGGGGATTGTGCTGGGGGCGTTTGCCGGTGCGTTCATTGCTGATGCCATGAAAGGGGAACTGCTGACCCGCTTGTTTGGTCTGTTTGCCATGCTGATCGCCTTGCAGATGTTGCTGGTCGGGCAGAAGGCGGTCGATGCGTCCTTGCCGGAGCGAGTCCCCGGGGCGGTGGGGCTCGGGATCGCCGGGGTGCTGATCGGCACGGGCTCTGCGATTTTCGGTATTGGTGGTGGCTCCCTGACGGTGCCTTTTCTCAGCTGGTGTCGCCTGAAAATGCAGCAGGCGGTGGCTATCTCATCGGCCTGCGGGTTGCCTATTGCGGTGGCGGGGACGGTGGGCTTTGCCGTGGCCGGCTGGGATGAGCGTCATCTGCCTGAGGGGGCGCTCGGTTATGTGTTTTTACCCGCCACAGCCGGTATAGTGCTCACCAGTTTTCCGTTTGCCCGGCTGGCTGCCCGACTCAGTCACCGTTTGCCGTCCGCGACCCTGAAGCGGGTATTTGCGGTGGTGCTGTTTGTGTTGGGTGTGAATCTGGCCTTTGGATAGGACGCTATGGAATTTCCTGTGATTGATCCGGTGGCCATCGCCATCGGCCCGTTGAAGGTCCACTGGTATGGGCTGATGTACATGATCGGCTTCGCGGCGGCCTGGTGGCTGGGCACCGTGCGTGCCAAGGCGCCGAACTCGGGCTGGACCCGGGATCAGGTGAGCGACCTGGTGTTCTATGGCGCCATGGGGGTCATTCTGGGTGGTCGTCTGGGCTACGTATTCTTCTATAATTTCAGCAAGTTTCTGGCTGACCCGGTGTGGTTGTTCAAGGTCTGGGATGGCGGCATGAGCTTCCACGGTGGCGCCATCGGTGTGCTGGTAGCGTTTGCCCTGTTTGCCCGCAAGACCGACAAGCGTTTCTTTACCGTGGCCGATTTCATGGTGCCCATGGTGCCGATCGGGCTGGCTACCGGCCGCTTTGGCAACTTTATCAATGCCGAGCTGTGGGGCCGGACCAGTGACGTGCCTTGGGCCATGGTGTTTCCGACCGACCCGGATCGTCTTCCCCGGCACCCTTCCCAGCTTTATGAGTGCCTGCTGGAAGGTGTGGTGCTGTTTATCGTGCTGTGGGTCTACTCGGCAAAACCGCGCCCGGCCGGGGCGGTGACGGGCCTGTTTGGGGTCGGCTACGGGGCGGCACGGACCTTTGTGGAATTCTTCCGCGAGCCAGATGCCCATATCGGCTATCTGGCCGGCGGGTGGCTGACCATGGGGATGCTGTTGAGCATTCCGATGATTATTCTCGGTATCGCCATGATGGTATGGGCGTATCGAACCGACGATCGCCAGGCGATGGTGAAAGGGTGACGGCATGAAGCAATATCTTGACCTACTGCGCCATGTGCGTGACCACGGCATGTTCAAGGAAGACCGCACCGGCACTGGCACCTATGCGGTGTTCGGCTACCAGATGCGCTATGACCTGAGCGAGGGTTTCCCCATGCTCACCACCAAGAAACTGCATCTGCGTTCGATTATTCACGAGCTGCTGTGGTTTCTGTCCGGTGACACCAATATCCGTTACCTGAAAGAAAATGGCGTCTCTATCTGGGATGAGTGGGCGACCCCCGACGGCGAGCTGGGGCCAGTGTACGGCGAGCAATGGCGTAGCTGGAAAACCCCGGATGGACAGGTTATCGACCAGATCACCCAGGTACTGGACGAGATCAAGCGCAACCCGGATTCCCGTCGTCTGGTGGTCAGCGCCTGGAACCCGGCGGTGCTGCCAGATCCGGCCATTTCCCCGGATGCCAATGCCGCGGCGGGCAAGCAGGCGCTGCCGCCCTGTCACTGCCTGTTCCAGTTCTATGTGGCGGACGGCAAGTTGAGCTGTCAGCTATACCAGCGCAGCGGAGACATCTTTCTGGGCGTGCCTTTCAATATTGCCTCTTACGCGCTGCTGACCTTGATGATGGCGCAGGTCTGCGGCCTCGAGCCCGGTGACTTTGTGCACACCCTGGGGGATGCGCACCTGTACTCCAATCATCTGGAGCAGGCCGATACCCAGCTGGCCCGTGCGCCCCGTGCTCTACCGACCATGACTCTTAATCCCGGGGTGAAAGACCTGTTTGCCTTCACCTTCGAGGATTTCACCCTGAGTGATTACGACCCTCACGCCCATATCAAGGCGCCGGTGGCGATCTAAGGCGGGCCTGACGTCGGAGGTCTGACGTCAGACGACTACACTCTCCACGTCCGACATCAGACGTCAGACGTCAGACGGATTTCACTATGTCCATTCGACTTTCCATGATGGTGGCCAAGGCCAGTAACAACGTGATTGGCCGGGACAACAAGCTGCCCTGGTATCTGCCCAACGATCTCAAGTATTTCAAGCAGGTCACCTTTGGCAAGCCGGTGATCATGGGGCGCAAGACCTGGGAATCCCTCAAGGGGCCCTTGCCCGGCCGGACCAACATCGTCATTACCCGCCAGCCGGATTATCTGGCCGACGGCGCCAAGGTGGTCGCGACCCTGGATGACGCAGTGGCCATGGCGGAAAACGTGGCCTTCATCGAGGGCCAGGAAGAGGCGGTGATCATGGGTGGTGCGGAGATCTACTCACTGGCCTTGCCGCAGGCAGACCGTCTGTATCTCACCGAGGTACATGCCAATGTAGAGGGCGACACATTCTTCCCGGAATACGATGCGTCCGAGTGGCAGCAAATCGCCCGCGAAGACTTCGCCGCCGAAGGCCCCAACCCCTACGACTATTCGTTTGTCGTCTACGAAAGACAATAGCAACACGCAAGTGATTGGAATGGGAAAGGTCAAAAGGTTCCCCGGTTTCCCGAAGAACAGAAAAGACTGTCAGATCGTTGAGTTCGGCGCCAATCAATAACCGGGGCACCAGGTAGGAACGTAGCGAAGCGGAGTAACGCACGCAGGGCGGCCCCGAAGGGGTGAGCGAAGCGAATAACTATGCTTGCATGGCGAACCGAGCCTAAGCGAGGCCCGGATCCCAGAACCCTATTTCAAACCCCAAACCCAACATCACTCCTGCCCCGGGCCCTCCTGCCTTCACCCCCGAGGTTCAATCACAACCTCACTCTTGATCGACTGCGCGATAAAGCATTTCTCATGGGCTTTTTGATGTAGCGCCTGAATGGTGGCGCTGTCGGGTTGGGCGTTTTTGAATGTGACCAGCGGTTGCAGAGTGACCTGCTTCACGTAGATTTTTGCCTGATCATTTTGACCAAGGATGGCCTGCGGATCGTCATCATAGCTGGCTACGGCCAGCCCTTCACGGGCAGCTTCAGTCAGGAATGACAGCAGATGACAGCTCGCCAGTGCAGCGATGAAGGCTTCTTCCGGTTCCATGAATTCCTGCTGGCCATGATGGCCATCCACCACCCGTACCTCATTGCCGTCGGCCAAGTGCCACTGGTAGTGGTCCTGGTCGCCGTGATCGCTCCAGCTCAGGTGCATGGTATGTTGCGGCACGAATCTTCCCCGGTTAATGCATTTCCTGAAAGTATGCCACTAATCCGGGGGAATGCCATGGCCGCAATTGTGCGCAATGGTAACGGTTTGGTGCGTCCTTATGCTTCGGGGGTGCCAGACAGTTCCCAGTAGCGGAAAACGGCCACATTCATGCCGGTAGCAAGCAGGCTGACGGGCAGGGCAATCAGCAGGTTGGCCGCGGCGCTGTGGCTGACCAGTGCGCTGATCAGTTGTGCCAGGCTGCTGCTGGCTAGCAGGTATGCCAGAAAGACCACCACGACCATCAGCAGCAGGGGCCATTGCTGGCGCTCGGTCATGATGAAGGACTGCCGGATTGCCTGAATCGGGTTGTGCCGGTGCAGTACCACCAGATACGGGGCAAAGCTGAGGCGGGTGTAGACCCACAGTGCCGGGAAGAAGAAGGCCATCCAGCCCAGTGCGACGCCAATGGCCATGATCGCGTAGGTGGCCAGCAGAGCCGGGAACATGAGCAGGGGAGGAGCCATGCAGGCGACCAGACCGGCCGGTTTGCCGGTGCGGGCAGCGGCGATCTGGCTGATGACGGTGCCTTCTGCCAAGGGGCGCATCAGTAATACCAGCGCCAAGCTGATACCGCTGACTTGCAGAGCGCCGTCGGCGGTTTCCGGCAGTGCCAGGGTGACCCCAAACAGCCACTGCACCGCCTCGCCCATCAAGGCAAAGGGGGCGGTGACCAGAAACAGTGGCCCAAGGTTGTGCCACCAGAAATAGAGGATTTCACGAAAACGTTGACCAAGCATGGTTCGCCGCCGATTCAGTCGACAGAAAAGGTGGCGCCACCATACGACAGCGTTGAAGCCTTTACCAGACTACCGGCCTCGCGGTTGAGGCCTGGTTACCACCAGTACTTGCCCCAGTTCTCCGGGTTGGCCCAGAACCGGGGGTTATTCCAGTTGCGCTGGAAGTTGTAGTCGTCCAGGTCATAGCTGTAGATGTCCAGGGAGCGGCCGTCCTGAGCGAAGTGTCCCTGCTGCCGGCAGCCCAGTGCCAGGAAACCGTTGCTGGGCCAGCGCAGTTTCTGCGGGGCCAGGGCGGGTTGGTACACCGCCACCACGGAATCCGTGTGCAGGTTACGCAGCAATCCCATCAGCGCTTCACCCTCCTGGTGCGTCATGTATTCGAGCTGATCGGCAACAATCGCCATATCAATCCGCTGGATGTCTTCCAGCGCCTTGAACGGGTTTTGTTCCTGGATTTCGATCAGTTCGCAGTCGTGGTCTTTGCACCACTGACTGACGACGGGGATGGGATTCAGGCTGACAGAGACGATGGAGCGTGGCTGGTGGCTGTCGAGAATAGCGGCCAGACGCTCCTGCGGGGTTTCGGTCATGGGTTGTGCCATTGCGGTATTCATGGTTTTCAGTCTACCCCCAAAAACAGGGGCTTTCGAGTGTCGGGAATGCAAACCCCGGTCAGGTTTTCGTTACCTTTTACGTTCTCTTTTTTGCGGCCTTTGCACACAGAAATGCGACCCGGTTCAGAAAAACAGAAAAGACCGTTGACGTCTGTCCAATCAATAATGATAATGATTCTCATATACAGACAAGGAGGCCAGCATGTCCCAGCTCAAGAAGAATGTGACCACTACCACCCGTCGTGTTTCCATCAATGCGGAAAGTAGCGTTGCCAGCAGTCTGCTGCTGAACCATCAGGGCAAGTTGTGGATCGAGCACGCCGGTGAACGTTACCTGCTGCGTCGCACGTCCAACAACCGTTTGATCCTGACCAAGTGAATGTCGCTGGGCCCCCCGTTGGGGCCCGGCACGGGGGTGGTGGTGTGCCGCCACTCTCAACCCTTTCTCCCTGACGTGGATCGCCAGCCGCCGCCAGCTTTCCACACCTAATATCATGCCCGGACGGACACGACGCTCCGCCGGGTGGCGAACTGGAGGCAGCATGTCAGTGATGACGTGGCCCTCGGCGCCGGCGGCCTCTCCTCTGCTACGACAGTGCGGCGCCGCTCTCGGCGACCGGGTTCTGCGGTTACAGGATGAACCGCTGGCCATTCTCAAAGCCCTTTACCGGCTGGGCGCATTGGTGGTGACCACCTTCAGTGCGGGCTCGAAAGTCTCCCAGAATATGCACTACCCGGCGTTCAGTGATGGCGAGTGGTGGCTGGAATCGGTGGGGGATCGATGTCGCCTTCGCCAGAGCCTGCAGCCCGCCCAATGGCACTCGGTGTTGGCGGTGCTGGAGCCCACGGGGCCGTTACCGGCGCGCAGCCTGCTGTTTCTTGATCGCCAGGGCCAGCCGCTCCAGCAGGTGGCGGTGGCGCCAGACAGTGGCGGCCTGGCATTTGAAGAGTTGGTCTGCGCCATGCTGCACCCCGATCAGAAATCCCTGAATCTGCCCTGCGGGTTTCCGCGCCTGCTGCGCAGCAAGCTGGGCCCTTTGAGTGAGCTGGAGCGCGACTGGGCCGGCAGCCATGACGATGAAGATTTCACCCAGTTGCTGGCGCGCTGCCACGATCAACGTTCGGTATTGTATGAGTCTGTGCGCGACAGTTTCGCCTGTCAGGTGCGGGCGGAAACCCTGCCCGCCGTGTTGGGGGAGGCCGCCAGCCGGGATTCGGCGACCACCTTGTGTATCGGTAACCAGGGCGTACGCTTATGTATGACGGCCCCCTGGTCATCGCCGCGTTGGCAGGGTAATCACTGCCACCTTGCCCACAATGGTGCGCTGGTATCGCTGGATATGTCGCAGATGCACAGCCTGTGGCGCTTGCGTAAACCGGGTGAGGGTCAGGTGGTGACGGCGCTGGAAGCGCTGGATGAACAAGGTGACTGGCTGTGGACGCTCTCCGCCGGCGAGGGAGAGGCCTCGTGGCGGGAGTTGTTACGCGATAGCGTGATTCGATAGCGACGGACTGAAAGGCGAAAAGGTGGGGGCTGGGAAGGCCCCCTTTTTTGGGTTCATCGCGGATTAGTTTGGTGTTCAGAATTGGTCGTCGAAGGCTTTCAGCAGACGAATCACTTCGCTGACATCCTGCTCCATTTCCTTGAGCGCTTCTTCTGCCATGGGGGCCACATCACAGCTGGCGGGCAAGGGTGTGCCGGCATCCAGAATGGCGCGAAAACGGGCCACGAAGACCCACTGCAACCACTCACTAAAATTCATGGTGTCGGCGAAGAAAGGCGTCTGACTCTCGAAGGCGGACGGCGCGGGCGGCTGGGTAGACCACAGATCCCGGGCATCCAGCTCGGTTTGCAGGGCATCGAGCAGGTTGAGCAGGGCGGTGTGTTTTTTCGTCGTAGCGTCATTCATCGAACAGGGGCACCAAGTCAGGGATTTCGCGGAGGTTATGGATATGGTGACTGGGTTTGGCCAGTTCAACCGGCCAGTCCATGTCGACCAGATTGGCCCAGACCGTATGCATGCCGTGCTCCCGGGCTGCGTGCACATCTTCCAGCGGGTGATCACCCACATGTACGGCCTGGCTGGCACTAACGCCGGCGGAACGTAACGCTGCTGCAAACATGTCGGGGGCGGGCTTGCGCTTGCCGATGGTTTCCGCGGAATGGTGAAAGGCAAACAGATCATGGATCCCGATCATTCTCAGATCGGCATTGCCATTGGTAAGGGCGCCGAGCACATAACTGTCGGCCAGCTGCTCCAGTACCTCCAGGGCTCCGGGAAAAAAACTGACCCGGTTACGGGCTTCATGGAATACCTGAAAAGCCGCCAGGGCAATGCGACGGGCTTCGTTTTTGCCGAAACCGTGCTCAACAAAGGCACGACTCATGGCGTCCTGGCGCAGGGCGGTCAGGTTGTCGAGATACTCCGGTTTTTCCTTGAGCAAGGAGGTGCGAACCGCCCGCACCCGCTCGGCGCTCAGAGCGGCGGCGGCATCGGGGTGATTCTCGGCGATCCACAGACTGCACGCCTTCTCTGCCTGGCGAATCACTTCATCCACCGGCCACAGGGTGTTGTCCAGATCAAAGGTAATCAGCTTGAGATTGCTCATGGGAGACATTGTAGCGCATGGGCGGAGTCGAGGCTCACGAGGACTCGTCATCGTCCTTGCGGCGCTGTGCTCTGGGATGGGCGCCGTCGTACACCTGGGCCAGGTGCTGGAAGTCCAGGTGGGTATAGACCTGGGTGGTGGCGAGATCGGCGTGGCCGAGCAGCTCCTGCACCGCGCGCAGGTCGCCGGAAGATTCCAGTAGGTGCGTGGCAAAAGAGTGGCGTAGTTTGTGCGGGTGAAGATGGTCATCCAGGCCGCGCTCCAGCGCATGGCGCTTGAGGCGTTGCTGTACGCTGGACGGTGACAGGCGCTTGCCGTTCTTGCTGAGGAAGATGGCCTTTTCGCTGCTGTCCTTGACGAACAGGGGGCGCGCCTTGAGCCAACGCTTGAGCGCGGTGACGGCCGGTTTCCCCATGGGCAGCTGACGGGTCTTGTTACCCTTGCCCGTGACCAGCAGCTGGGCGGCGGTCATGTCGATGCTGTCCATATTCAGGCTCAGCAGTTCGGCAAGCCGCAGGCCACAAGCGTAGAACAGTTCCATGATGGCCTGGTCACGCAGGCTGAGCGGGTCGCCCTTGTCGACCCCGGCATCCAGCAGCTGTGTCACCTGATCCGCATCCAGCGCCTTGGGCAGGCGCTTGCCGCTCTTGGGGGCGCGCACATCCACCACCGGGTTGTCCCTGGCGATGCCTTCGCGCATCAGGTAGCGGTAAAAAGTACGCAGGGTGGAAAGCAGCCGGGCAATCGTCTTGCCGCCCTTGCCCTGACGATGCAGCGTGGCCACCAGCGAGCGAATGTCATGCACAGTGACAGCGGCCCAGTCTTGCTGACCGAGCACCCGCGAAGCTTCTTTCAAATCACGCTGATAATTGCTGACCGTATGCGGCGAAAGCCGCCGCTCCGATTCAAGGTGGGTAAGGAACGAGTTGACAGTGGACAGTTGAGAGTTGACAGCTTTTTGGGGTTCGTCTTTTTCGCTGTTCACTGTTAACTATTCACTGTTCACTGATTTTCTTGGCGGCCTGATGCGGGTACTGACGAAGCACTTCGTGCAGGCGGCGGCTGAGTACCTGACCGATGTGAGTGATGAACAGGGTGCCCAGGGAGCTGCGGAAGTGCATGGCGCTTTTGCTGCCGATCGCCAGCAGGCCGAGACGGCCCTGATACTCCAGCGGGACCATGGCGGCGGAGCGGATGTCGGTCGCATGTTCCTTGAACAGGGCTTCCATCTCTTCCTGACGCATGGCGCCACACACGGCCTTGCCATTGCGCAGCAGGTGATTGAGTGCCTGAGGCAACGCGTTGCTGTCGACACATCGGATCTGGTTGCGCAGATCGCCGAGAATCGGCACTTCCCGGTCATAGAGCATCAGCGACACCCGGTCGCACCGGAAGTCGTCGCCAAGGCTGGTAAGCAGATTGCGGAACAGCTTTTCGGCGCCGCGGGCTTCCAGCAGGGCCAGGGTGAGGCGACGGGTCTTGTCGAACAGGTGGTCGTTTTCGCGGGCCACATCCAGCAGGCCGTTGAGTCGGTCGCGTAACTCGGTATTGCGTTCACGCAGGATCGAGGCCTGACGCTCCAGCAGGGAGACGGCTTCGCCTTTAGAGTCAGGCAGACGCAACAGTTCCAGCAGTTCCGGCCGCTGCTCGAAGAACTCCGGGTTGTCCCGCAGGTAAGCGGCGACCTGGTCGGCATTCGCCGGGCTGTGATCCGTCATCTGTCCGTCCTGTGCTGATCAGTCAGTCTTGATATCAATGCTGCCATCATAGACATGGCTGGCCGGGCCTGTCATCCGGATGCCGCCCTCACCGTGATATTCGATGTGCAGGGAGCCACCGGGTAGATGCACGGTGACGGCGTTATCCAGCCAGCCCCGTCGCTGGCCAATCACCACGGCCGCGCAGGCGCCAGAGCCGCAAGCCAGGGTTTCCCCGGCGCCGCGCTCGTAGACCCGCAGGCGAATTTCCTCACGGCTGACCACTTGCATGAAGCCCACATTGACCCGTTCGGGGAATTGTTCGTGGCATTCCAGCAGCGGACCGGCGCTCTCTACTGGCGCGGTATCCACATTTTCCACCAGCAGGGTGCAATGAGGGTTGCCCAGCCCCACCGCGCCCACTTCCCATGCCTGAGTGCCGGAGACAAGGAAGTAGCTGTCCGCTTCGCCCTTGGCGGTCATTGGGATGGCGTCCGGGGCCCATCGAGGCGCGCCCATGTCGACGGTGACTTGTTCGTCGTCGGTGACCGACAGGGTCATTTGTCCGGCGGCGGTTTCGACCACAATGTCCTGTTTCTGGGTCAGGCCCTGCTCTCGGACGAAACGGGCGAAACAGCGGGCGCCGTTACCGCACTGGCTCACCTCGGAACCGTCGGCATTGAGAATGCGATAGCGGAAATCCGCCTCGCCCTGTGCCGGCTGGACAATCAGCATCTGATCGAAGCCCACGCCAAAATGGCGGCTGCCAAGCCGGCGGATTTCGTCGGCAGGAAACGGCAGGCCGTTCTCGGGCAGTGGCTGATTGATGCCATCAATCACCATGAAATCGTTGCCAAGGCCGTGCATTTTGGTGAAACGCAGGTTCATAACAATCCAGCAGTACGTGATTTGAGAGGATATTGTATGCAGATAGACCGTGCGGTGACAGGGGAATGAGGATGAGTTGACAGTTGACAGCTACGCGAACGGGCATCGGTTTTTCCCCACCCAAGGAGCCCGCCCCCATCACCTGGTCGCGGCATCATGCCTTCAAGCTGCACCGCGTACTGGCCGCGACGCTGTCAACTGTCCACTATCAACTGTCAACTGCCCTCTCATGGTTTACAATCACGCCAAAGCCTTCACCCATGCCATTACCTTCATCACCAGGCCTGTTGCCCATGCTTTCCTACCGCCACAGCTATCACGCCGGCAACTTTGCCGATGTCCTCAAGCACATCGTGCAGATCGCCATCATCGAGTACCTGAAAAAGAAGGATAAGCCCTTCACGGTGCACGACACGCACGGTGGGGCAGGCAATTACCTGATCGACAGTGATCACATGCAGAAGACCGGGGAATACCGGGACGGCATCGAGCGGCTGTGGGACAAGCGCACAGAGGTTGGTGTGATCGACCAGTATGTGAAGCTGGTGAAGCAGCTTAACCCGGTGGGCAAACTGCGCGAGTACCCCGGCTCCCCGAGCATTGCCGCCAGCCTGTTGCGTGAGCAGGACCGTCTGCAATGTACCGAGCTGCACAGCACGGATTTCGAGTTGCTGCACAAGCGTTTCGCCGGCGACAAGCGGGTGCGGGTGGAAAAGCTGGATGCCTGGCAGGGCATCAAGGCCATGATGCCGCCCCAGCATCGCCGCGGCATGGTGCTGATTGATCCTTCTTATGAGCTGGAACGCGATTACCGGGATGTGCTGCCTGCCCTGCAGATGGCCATGGAGCGCTGGGCCACGGCGACCTATGCCATCTGGTACCCGGTGCTGGACCGGAATCGCACGGAGCATTTTGTGCGTGAATTCATCAAGGCGGAAATGCCGGATCTGTTGCGGGTGGAACTGTGCGTGCGCCCGGACGCCTCTGGCCGTGGCATGACGGGGTCCGGCATGCTGATTATCAACCCGCCTTACACCCTGGCCCAGCATATGGCTCAGGCCATGCCTTTGCTCAAGGAGCACCTGTGCGATACCGGCGGTCACGGTATGGTGAAGCGTCTTACCGGGGAAGGGGCGTAAGCCTCGCCTCGTTCGCTTACAGAAACACCATGTTCATGGCGAAGCACAATTGCCATTGTGGCTGGCCGGGGCCCGGTCAGCCACCGAGACCTGCGGTTCGACAAGGAAGTTGAAAACCTCCTTGCCGAGTCGTGCGCCCACCGGAACACGGTAGTTGTCCGAGTTGAAGTCGTAATTCCAGATCGGCGCCGTGCCGCTGTACCTTTTGCTGCGGGTTACTCCTCATTGAACAGCAGCACCAGCGTGCCGCCGCGTAATACGCTGCCGTAATTCAGGTTGATGCCTACCCCGATATTATCCACGAACGGGATGTTGAGCTTTTGCACATCCAGCAGCCAGCCCACCCCGGCTTCATAGTAATAGTGGTTGCCCAGCGGGCCATCCAGATCAGCTCCCAGATCATAGCGTGAGGCTTGCATCCAGACATTCTGGCCGGGAAGGATGCGAGTGACGAAGGGGTGGCGCCAGCGGACGCCATTGGACCAGTACCAAGCTTCTGGCTGGACGTCATGGGCGGGTTCACTGGTCGCAAAAGTGCGCCCTTTCATGTAGTGCCATTCGCTGATCAACTTGACCTCGGCGCGGCGTCCACCGATAAACCAGGTTGTCCTGAGGTAGGGTTCTGCCTGCCAGGCGTTGGCGCTGTAGTTAGTGACCAGACCGTCAAGCGCCGGGGCCAGTGCCTGGGATTCCGGTGTATTGAAATCCGTATCATTGAGATAACGCTGCCAGTTTAGGTTCAGGCCCGCGGCGAGCCCGATATTGTCGTTCAGGCGGTGCCGGAACTCTGCCCCTGACGTGAGGGTAGTGACCGAGCTGTCGATGGTGTCGCGGGTGCTTCTGGTGGACGAGGCCAGCTGGGTTTCCTGCTTTTGCCCCAGATACGCCGCCTTGGCATTCAGAACCAGGGTGTTGCTGTGTTCACCGATCGGGGTGCTCCAGGAGTAAGGGAGTGACACGGTGGTGAGCCGTTGACGTAGCTCCTGGGCTTCCAGTGATCCCAGGTTCTCGTCTTCAAACCCAATAAAATTATTGGGGTCGAAGTCCCAGAACCCCAGTCGCACGGCGTTGCCGCCAGTCAGCAAGGTGGCCGTTACATAGCTTTCGGCAAGGCTGAGACGAATGGCTTTTTGCACCGGGGTGGCAGCGAAGGCCGGGGCCGGTAGCAGTAAAGTCAGCAGAATCAGAAATCGCGGCATGACGATAGGCAGTGGAGAGCGTGTAGGAAGTGAAGCACAAAAGCAGGAGGGAAAGACAGAGGGGCGTCGTTCCCTGAGGGGGCAGCGGGCCGCTGCCCCCTCAAAAGTTGCGCCTCAGGGAAGCAGTGATTCTGGCTTTAACTGCTCATCAAACGTTTCACGCTGACGCACCACAAAGGCCTGGTCACCATCTACCATGATTTCGGCAGGGCGGTTGCGGCTATTGTAGTTACTGGCCATGGCGAAGCCGTAGGCGCCGGCACTGCGCACCGCCAACAGGTCGCCGGTTTCCAGGGACAGGGCGCGATCCTTGCCGAGGAAATCCCCGGTTTCACATACCGGGCCAACGATGTCCCAGGTACGACAGTCCGCATCGTGGGGTTTTACCGGCACGATGTCTTGCCAGGCCGAATAGAGGCTGGGGCGGATCAAGTCGTTCATGGCGCCATCCACGATGGCAAAGTTCTTGTGCTCGGTGGGCTTGAGGAACAGTACCTGGGTGATAAAGATCCCGGCGTTGGCGGCAATGGAACGGCCTGGCTCGATATGAACCGGCAGGTCGCCGGGTATGTGCTTGAGCAGGGCCTCGACATAGGCGCTGCGCTCCGGCGGCGTTTCGTCGTTGTAGGTCACGCCCAGCCCGCCACCCAGGTCCAGATGATGGATCTCGATGCCTTGTTGTTGTAGCTGGTCGAGCAGTTTCAGCACGCGCTCCAGCGCATCTTCGAACGGCGCCAGATTGGTGAGCTGGCTGCCGATGTGGCAGTCGATGCCGAGGATGCGGATATGCGGCATCTCGTGGGCGCGCTGGTACAGGGTCGGAGCCTTGTTGATGTCCACGCCGAATTTGTTGTCTTTCAGACCGGTGGAAATATAGGGGTGGGTCTGGGCGTCCACGTCCGGGTTTACCCGGATGGAGATTGGGGCTTCCATGTCCAGTTCGCCGGCCACCAGGTTAAGCAGTTCCAGTTCGGCGGCGGACTCCACATTGAAACAGTGGATGCCGGCTTTAAGTGCAGCGGCCATTTCGGCGGCGGTCTTGCCGACACCGGAAAACACGATCTTGTCCGGGTCGCCGCCGGCGCGCAGTACCCGCTCCAGCTCCCCGCCGGAGACGATATCAAAGCCGGCCCCGCAGCGGGCCAGCACATTCAGGACTGCCAGGTTGGAGTTGGCTTTGACCGCATAGCAGACCTGGTGAGGGTGATCGCCGAAGGCGTCGTCGAAGGCCTGGTAATGGCGTTCGAAGGCGGACCGGGAGTAAAGATACAGGGGGGTGCCGAAACGTTCGGCCAGTTGTGCTACCGGCAGTTCTTCGGCAAACAGTTCGCCGTCACGGTACTGGAAGGGGTCCATGGTCAGTCCTTCTGATCGTCATCGTGCTGAGCGTCGTCAGCGGTGTCTTGGGCTGGCTGGCCCGGAGCGGGCTGCCTGGGTTCGTCCGGCGCAAAGTACAGAGGCCCTTTCTGGCCACAGCCAGTGAGAAGGGCAAGCAGTAACAAGGCAGATAAGCGCATTTTCCAGCTCCGGGCGCAAAGAGCGGAAAGGGCACCCTTTCCGCCGGGCGAATCAATGCCTGCCTGCGGGCAGGCGCCTGGGTCAGGCGTTACCGGTATTGTCCAGTGCCTCACGGGCTCGGGCAACGGCAGCGCGGACCTGATCGGGGGCCGTGCCGCCGATGTGGTTACGGGCGCTCACGGAGCCTTCCAGGGTCAGCACGTCGAATACGTCGTCGTCGATCTGGTCGCTGAACTGCTTGAGCTCGGACAGGGACATGTCGCCCAGGTCTTTCTTTTTCTCCACGCCGTAGGCCACGGCCTTGCCGACAATCTCGTGGGAGTCGCGGAAGGCGATGCCTTTGCGCACCAGGTAATCGGCCAGATCGGTGGCGGTGGCAAAACCGCGACGAGCGGCTTCGCGCATGACTTCGCGGTTTGGCTCGAGGGCCGGGATCATGTCGCCGAAGGCGCGCAGGCTGCCTTTAAGAGTGTCCACGGCATCGTACAGGGGCTCTTTGTCTTCCTGGTTGTCCTTGTTGTAAGCCAGCGGCTGGCTTTTCATCAGGGTCAGCAGGCTGATCAGATGGCCGTTGACGCGGCCGGTCTTGCCGCGCACCAGCTCAGGCACGTCGGGGTTCTTTTTCTGCGGCATGATGGAGCTGCCGGTGCAGAAACGGTCGGGCAGGTTGATGAAGTTGAACTGGGCGCTGGTCCACAGCACCAGCTCTTCACTGATGCGCGACAGGTGAGTCATGGACAGGGCGGCCAGGGCACAGAACTCGATGGCGAAATCGCGATCGCTCACCGCATCCAGGGAGTTCTCACAGACGCCATCGAAACCGAGCAGTTCGCAGGTGCGCTCACGGTTGATGGGGTAGGTGGTGCCGGCCAGCGCGGCGGCGCCCAGCGGCATGCGGTTGACTCGCTTTTTGGCGTCCAGCAGACGCTCGCGGTCGCGCTTGAGCATTTCGAACCAGGCCAGCAGATGGTGGCCGAAGGTGACCGGCTGGGCGGTCTGCAGGTGTGTGAAACCGGGCATGATGGTGGCCGCCTCGCGCTCGGCCAGATCCAGCAGGCCGGTCATCAGGTGCAGGTACTGTTCTTCCATGATCAGCATTTCATCACGCAGCCACAGGCGGATGTCGGTGGCCACCTGGTCGTTTCGGCTACGGCCAGTGTGCAGCTTCTTGCCGGTGATGCCGATCTTGTCGGTGAGGCGGGCCTCGATGTTCATGTGCACATCTTCCAGGGCCACGGACCACTGGAATTCCCCGGCTTCGATTTCCTTCTGGATCTCGGCCAGGCCATTGATGATGGCGTCGCGCTCGTCATCGGTCAGCACGCCGACCTCGGCCAGCATGGTGGCGTGGGCCTGAGAGCCGTAGATGTCCTGACGGTACATGCGCTGGTCGAAATTCACGCTGGCGGTGAATTCCTGCACGAACTGGTCGGTGGATTCGCTGAAGCGGCCGCCCCAGAGTTTGTTCTGCTGCTTGTCAGTCATCGTACTCGCTCATCTAAAGCCGGAATTGCGGGCGCGCAGTATAGCAGGGACCGGTGAACCCCTGAACAATCCCTTGGGGCTGGCTGTCAGTTAAGGTATAAAAGCGGAGAAGCTCATAATTTCTACCGATAAGGAGCCGCAATGGCAGCCATGGATGAGCCGCCAGGCAGCGGGTTTCTACCCGACCTCTGCAGTACCCGGGCGGTGCTGGTGGTCGTTGTCGTTGCTGAGTTGATGGCGCTGGTGGTGACCCTGGTGGCCACCTACTACGATGCATTCAGCGTTGGCCGCCTGGCGGTAACGTCCCTGTTTGTCCAGTGGGTTGGCCTGACGTCGGCGGCAATGGTCTGCCAGTTGCGCCCGCGCTTGAACCAGTTGGCGCCGGCCTGGGCGTCGGTGTCGGTGGTGTTGCTGGTGGTGCTGGACACCCTGTTGTTCAGCCTGGTCGCGCGCGCGGTGATGGCCTGGGTGGCCGGCACCCTGCACATCAGCCCGATGTGGAGCCCGGAAATTCTCGTCAACAGCCTGATAGCGGCGATCATTGCCGGGTTGGTGATGCGCTATTTCTATGTTCAGGAGCAGCTGCGCCAGAAGGGCCAGGCGGAGCTGCAAGCACGAATACAGGCGCTGCAGTCGCGCATTCGCCCGCATTTTCTGTTCAATTCCATGAACATTATCTCCAGCCTGATCGCGGTGGATCCGGATGCCGCCGAGCAGGTGGTAGAAGATTTGTCCGTGCTATTCCGGGCGAGCCTGAAAAGCACCGGTAATGAAGCCTCGCTGGCCGATGAACTGGAGCTTTGTCGTCGCTATATTCATATTGAACAGCTGCGCATGGGGGACCGTTTGCAGGTCACTTGGGACATTCAGGTACAGGCGGAAAATGTGCGGATTCCCCTGTTGACCTTGCAACCCTTGCTCGAAAATGCCATTTATCATGGTGTACAGCCATTGGCCGCCGGTGGCATGGTGGTGATCAGTGCCGCGGATGAGGGTGGATTCCTGCGTTTGTCGGTGAGCAACCCCAAGCCGCCGGGTGATGGTCATCACAAGGGTAACCGCATGGCGCTGGAAAATATCCTGCACCGGTTGCAGGCTCTGTACGGTGATCAGGTGGCGGTGGAATCCCGCCCGCAAGAAAAAGAATACGAGATAGAAATCCGTTATCCGCTACAGCAATAAGGGACGAGAATTATGCGGGTACTAGTATGTGATGATGAGCAACTGGCCCGGGACCGCCTGAAACGTCTGGTAGATAAAACCGACGGGGTGGAGGTTGTTGCCGAAGCCGCCAACGGTCGCGAGGCCATCGAGCAGGCTCAGGAACATCGGCCCGATGTGGTGCTGATGGATATCCGCATGCCGGAAATGGACGGTATGGAGGCCGCTGAGCACCTCAGCAAGATCGATAACCCGCCGGCACTGATTTTCTGCACTGCCTACGACGAGCACGCTCTGCAGGCCTTCAAGGTCCATGCGGTGGATTACCTGCTCAAACCGGTGAGCGCAGATGACCTGGTCGCGGCCTTGTCCAAGGCCCGAACCCTCAACCGGGTGCAGTTGGCGGAGATCGGCAAGGAAGTTAGCGAAGAGAAGCCTCGCCGCCGTGGCCATATCAGTGCCCGTACTCACCGTGGGCTGGAACTGGTGCCGGTGGATGACGTGCGGTATTTCCTCGCTGACCAGAAATACGTCACCGTGTGTTACGGCGAAGGTGAGGTTCTGATTGACGAAACCCTGAAAGAGCTGGAAACCGAATTCGGGGAGATGTTCGTGCGCATCCATCGCAATGCGCTGGTGGCACTCAAGTTCATTGAAGGTATGGAAATGGCCACCGCCGGCCACCATCAGGTCCGGCTGCGGGGTATCGAGTCCCGATTGACGGTCAGCCGCCGCCATGTGGCAGGCTTGCGCCGGGTACTGCAGAACCTTTAACTGCGGTCATTTGGGGAATTAACAGCCAACTCCCGGCATGCTAGCCTTGTGGCGTGCTGGGGATTGGCCCGCCGAATAACAACAACAGGATCCAAGTCATGAAAAAGCTGCTTCTGCTGCTGGTCAGCGTTGTCGTACTGAGTGGCTGCGCCACCGCTACCATGCCGGTTTCCGGTCTTCTGTTTGCCAATGTGAAGGCGCCGCTGACGGCGACGGCCTCCACGGAAAAGCCGACCCGTGTGGGTCGTGCCTCTACTCGCTCGATCCTGGGGTTGATCGCGTCCGGGGATGCCTCTATCCAGACTGCGGCCCGAAATGGTGGTATTACCGAGATCCACCATGTGGATTATGAATCCCAGAATTTCTTCGGTGTACTCGCCGAGTTTACCGTGGTGGTCTACGGCAATTAAGTTCAAAGTTGAAACGCGGGCCAGCGCCAGTTTGGTCCTGCTCTCGAAGCCGCGCCCAGGCTATGGGCGCGGCTTCGACGTTTCTGAATCCGGCTACTCTGCCCGCGCTTTTGAACTTTTAACTTTCAACTCCTCGTCTCGGCCCCTGTGCGCCTTTGCTGTAGACTGGGCCCACTTTTCAACTGAACACAGGATCCCCCATGTCCCGCGAAATCTTGCGTATTGCAACCCGTTCCAGTCCGCTGGCCATCTGGCAGGCGGAATATGTCCAGCAGCGACTGGAAAGCCTGCATGAGGGCTTGAGGGTGGAGCTGGTGCGCATCAAGACACAGGGTGACAAGATTCTGGATACCCCGTTGGCGAAGATCGGTGGCAAGGGGCTGTTCGTCAAAGAGCTGGAAGAGGCCATGATGGATGGCCGCGCGGACATTGCCGTGCACTCCATGAAGGATGTACCCATGGAGCTGCCGCCGGGGTTTGTGCTGCCGGTAATCTGTGAGCGGGAAGATCCCCGCGATGCGTTTGTGTCCAATCAGTACGACAGTCTGGCATCGTTGCCGCAGGGGGCCTGTGTGGGCACGTCCAGCTTGCGCCGTCAGGCACAGGTGAAGGCGAACCGCCCGGATCTGGTGGTCAAGAGCCTGCGCGGCAATGTGCAAACCCGTCTCGGCAAGCTGGATGCCGGAGAATTTGATGCCATTATTCTGGCCGCTGCCGGCCTTAAACGGCTGCAGATGTTTGATCGTATTCGCTATGAGATGCCACCAGAGGAATCCCTGCCTGCGGTCGGCCAGGGCGCGGTGGGCATCGAGTGTCGCGACGGGGATGCCCGTACCATCGAGCTGCTCAGCCCGCTGAGTGATACCGACACCTGGGATCGAGTGGTGGCCGAGCGTGCCATGAATCGTCGACTTGAAGGCGGTTGTCAGGTTCCCATCGCCGGCTTTGCCCTGTTGGAAGGGGACGACCTGTGGATGCGCGCATTGGTGGCCGAAGAAGACGGCAGTCGGGTGTTGCGGGCTGAAGGGCGTGCCCATCGCAACGCGGGGGCAGAGTTGGGCATCCAGCTGGCTGAAGAGCTGCTGGCCCAGGGGGCCGACGATATTCTCAAGGCGCTCTACAACCGGTAGTGCTCATGCAGGTACTGGTGACCCGCCCACAGGGACAGGAACAGGGCTTAATGGCCGCGCTTGGGCAAGCGGGGTATCAGCCCTGCCATAGCCCGGCCCTGCTGATCGAGCCCTTGCCGGTGACGGCGGCCATGCGGCGCACCCTGATGGATCTGGATTTGTATCACGGGGTGTTTTTCGCCAGCCCCAATGCCGCACGACTAGCGCTGTCCGCCATGGCGGATCTCTGGCCTCAATGGCCGGTCGGCGTGCACTGGCTGGCGGTAGGCCGCGCCACTGCCGCGGAACTGGGGCAATGGCAGCTGACGGCCGAAGTGCCCGCCAGCGGATTTAACTCCGAGGCGGTGTTGGCGTTGCCCTGCCTGCAGGATATTCAGGAAAAAAAGGTGCTGTTGTGTCGGGGCGAAACCGGCCGGGAATTGCTGGCGCAGACCCTGCAGGCCCGTGGAGCCGAGGTTTCCTCGCTGGCGTTTTATCGTCGTCAGCCCAACCCCGGTTTTCATTGCCCGCCCGGTTGTGACTGGGCCATGATCACCAGTGTGGAAAGTTGGCACAGTGCAGCGTCGGGTTTGCCTGCCGGTTGTGGCGTGATTGCCGCTGGCGAGCGTGTCGCCGCACAGATTCGTGCCAGCTTTGACGGAACCGTGATCACTGCCGCCAGTGCCCACGATGACGATATGCTGGCTGCATTGCCTGCCCTGCAATAATCGGGTTGCCGTACCCGCTGCATTACATTGTTTAATGGACAGGCAGAGCGCCCCCCTTTAAGGTTTTTGACCAACAACTCAAAAAGTACTGGAGCAGTCATGACGCAGGACCGTCTTCTTTCCCGGCAACGCGGGGTCACTATCTGGCTTGTCCTGATTATCCTGATCCTGGCCGCGGTGATTGGTGCCGGTGGCTGGTGGGGCTGGCAGGAGTATCAGCGTCTGCAAAGTGACAAAGCGGGTTTTGCCGAACAGCTCCAGACACTGACTTCACAGATGGCCAGCCAGCGCAGTGATGTGCAGGGTGCCTTGGCCGCGTTTGAAAAAAAGCAGGCGGAACTGGCTTCCCAGCAGATCAAGGACCGGACTGCGCTCACCGATATCAAGACGGGTGGACAGCGCCTTTGGCTGATCAATGAATCCCGTGCGCTGGCCAGCCTGGCCAGCCAACGCCTGCTGCTAACCCAGGATGCCATTGCGGCCCGTCGTTTGTTGGAAGCGGCCGATAACATTCTTGCCCGCATCGATGACCCCTCCGTACTGTCCGCGCGTCAGGCGCTGGCGGTAGACATGGACAAGCTGAGCCGTGCCAGCAAGGTCGATGTGCAGGGCATGGTGCTGCAGTTGGGCGCCTTGCGTCAGACGGTGGTGGAACTGGCGGTACCAGTGGAAGAGGCGCCGCCGGAGAAAAATCGCCCTGAGGTCAACCAGCCCTGGTGGCAGGATGTGCTGGATCGCATGCCGGTGAATGTGCGTCACCATGAAGGGCGGGTGCCGCTGCCTCTCACCGCTGAGCAGGCGTCGCTGGTGCGCCTGACCCTGGATGGCAGCTTGCAACAGGCGCAACTGGCCCTGATGCAGGGCCGTGGTGAGGCCTATCGTCAGGCACTGGACAATGCCCAGGCGACCTTGAAGGAATGGTTCCGAAAGGATGATCCCCGTGCGGCCCATATGGCAGAGGTGCTGAACGATATGGGGGGCAAGCAGGTCGCGTATGCCTTGCCGGAAATCGGTGCCGGTTTGCAGGCCATCGAGGCGCTGAAGCGTAAGGAGGGTGGGGCATGAAAAAAGTCGCCCTGCTGGTCATCGTTGCGCTGGTATTTGCCCTGATGCTGGGCCGCTGGATGGCGGTGGATTCCGGGTATGTGCTGGTGATCCGTGATGACTTCTCGCTGGATACCACCCTGGGTTTTGTCATTTTGATGGCGTTGCTGGCTTCGGTGGCGTTGGTGGTACTGACCTTGCTGGGCAATGCCGCCTGGAACGCGCTGGAGCCCATGCGGGCGACCCGCCGCTGGAAAAAACAGGTCGCCGCCCGCCGCCTGCGTAGCGGTTTCCTGCAACTGGTGGATGGTGAGCTGGAAAAGGCGGAGCGGTTGTTGGTGGCTGCGGGCGAAGACGGCGACTGGCCATTGCTTGCCTGGCTGCTGGCAGCGGAAACCGCTCAGGAGCAGGATAATGTGGAGGCCAGCCAGCGGTATCTGGAAAACGCCGGCAGTGATCACCGCGGGCGCTTGGTGGCCGGTTTGATGAAAGCCCGCTTTGCTCTGGATGACGGTTATCCCGATCAGGCCCGCGAAGAGTTGAAGGTGCTGGCGGACATGGCCCCCCGAAACAAGCGGATTCTGCGAACCTATGCCCAGGTGCTGGAAAGCCAGCGAGACTGGCCAGCGTTGTGTGATCTGATGCCGCGTCTCAAGCGGGCGTTTGGTGAGGGGGAGTCCCGGCGTGAGCGCCGGGCGTGGCTGGCCCTGTTGCAGGAAACCGCCCGCAAGCCCGGATTCAACGACGCAGACAGTCGCCGGGAGGAATTGCGCAAGCTGTGGAAGAACGTCCCGGTGCAGCTTAAGAACGATCCTGCCATGATTGCCCGTTATGCAGGTTTTCTGGCCCAGCTGGGGGGCGGCAAGGGCGCGCTGAATCTGGTCCGTGAAAAGTTGGATCAGGAATGGGATGACCGTCTGCCGCCGGTATTGGAAGCCATTGATGATGTGTCTCCGGACGATTTGCTGCAGGTGCTGGAGCGCTGGTTGGCGGAGCGCCCGGGTAACGCGGCGGTGCTGATTACCTCCGGCCGGGTGGCACTGAAGGCGCGGCTATGGGGCAAGGCCCAGGGCTTCTTTGAAGCGGCGGCCAATTCCAGCCAGAGTGCGACTGCGCTGGCGGAGCTGTCGCGCCTGTATCAGGCGCTGGGCGATTCGTCCAAGGCCATGAAGACTTTCGAACGTCGTCTGGCACAGCTGGAAGGCCAGCTACCCGCCCTGCCCATGCCGGACAAGGCGCTGTAAGTCTTCCCGTTCAGCTCGCCCTGGTAAAAGGGTGTTTGGGGTTTTCTGTGGGAGCGGTGGTTCCACCGCGAATGAACGACCGCTCCCACTTTGTCGCCTGCCGGGTTTACCGTGGGGCAGTGTTAAGGGCATTGGCGATCTCGGTGGCGGTGTGTTGCCAGCCCGCATCCAGTGCCCTGACCAGATTGGCGTACCCGCCTTCTTCCAGTGGCGTTTGCCACTGAATCAACCCTTCCTTGTGCACCGCTCCTTCTAGCTTCCATCGACCGGTGATGACGGCGCTGTCGCCGTTTTCTTCTCCACCTTGCATGCCCTGGAAGCGACTGAGTTCCACGGTCAGGGTTGTGTTTTCATCCCCGTCATTGGCGTTCAGTGAGGCTTCGAGTGCGCGTTGTAACTGGCTGCCAAGGGGCTCAGCCCAACGGTGATGCCGTGCCACCTGGATTTCGCTGTCGCTAAGTTGCATGACAATGCCGCCCCGGTCCAGATAGCTGGCGAGACGAACCCGTACCGTCACGGTGCTGTGGCCCGCCTGGCTGGCCGATGGCAGCAGGTAACCCGGAGGCGAGGGCGGCGGCGTGTGGCTGCAACCCAAAAGTGCAAAGGCCACCAGGGTAGTGAACAACAAACGAATCATTGGGCACCTCGGGGCTGGGTGTCTTGTGCGGGATGGCGCTGGAAGATCAGGGCATTGGGCTGCTCGTTAAGGGTGTCCAGCAGGGGCTCGGCTTCGTCCAGCAAACGGTTCAACTTTTCCAGTGTCCCCTGCAGTTTGTGGTAGCCGTCGCCACCACTCTGCCAGCTGCTGAGTGTGCCTTGCAGGCTCTCCATGTTGTCGGAAAGTTGCTGCGGAAGTTGATTGAGCGCCGGGTCGTTCAGCAAGTTTTCAACCCGTTGGGTAATCGTCGCCAGGTTGGCCAGGTTGCGGTTCATGTTGTTGGCCATGTCCTGCATGGGCAGCCCATTGAGGGTTTTGAGCAACTGATGGATCTGGTCCTCGATCTTGGCCAGGCTGCCAGCGCTGATTGAGGGGAAGACGGACACACCATGGTGGGTGGCGGTGAGCTCTGCTGTCGGGACGCCCTGATAAAACTCCAGGTCCACAAACAGGGAGCCGGTAATCAGGTTGCCGGATTTGAGACTGGCGCGCAGTCCGCCTTTGATCAGTTCGCCCAGTTCTTCTCTCCAGCGGGGTAAATCGATCAGCGCCTGATGAGTGATGCGTTGTGGCTCCAGACGGATTAGCACAGGGATGGGCTGGCGGCCCAGGCCCTCGGTGCTGCGATAGCCGAAGGTCCAGGGTACCTGCTCCACACTGCCGACCCGGATGCCGCGATATTCTACCGGGGCGCCGGACTGCAAGCCCCGTACACTGCGCTCAATAAGCAGGACATAGTCCAGCGTCTGGGTGTAAAGCGCGCGCCGGGCGGCCTCTTCGTCGTCGTGGAGGATGAACTGATAGTCATCGTTCACGGCGCCACCGGTGCGCATGTTGGGGTCGGGTACGGCAAAGGAGATGCCGCCTCCGAGCAAGGCTTCGAGAGAATTCAGCTGGGCCTGAAAGCCACCAGCATCCAGCTGAAAACCAATGCCGGAGACTTTCCAGAAACGGGAGCTTTCAGACACCAGAACATCGTAAGGCTTTTCGATAAAGATTCGGTGGCGAAAGATTTTCGCGCTGGCATCGAATTCGGTTTCTACCACCCGGCCCACTTTCAGATTGCGGAAGCTGACCGGGTCGCCATTGGAGATATTGCTACCGGGTTTGCTGACCAGTCTCAGGAAAAGGCCGTTACCGGTTTTCTCGGTGGGCGGTGATTCCAGCACCGCAAAGGTTTTGGCTTTCTTGTCATTCTTGCCGGGCAGCAGCTCGATATAGGCCCCTGACAGTACTGTGCTCAGGCCGCTAATGCCTTCGCGTCCGACCCGGGGTTTGACCACCCAGAAGCGGGTTTCTTCGTTGAGCATGCGTTCCGTTTCGGCCTGCATCTGTACGGTCAGCAGGGTATGACTCAAGTCATCGGACAGGGTGACATTCTCGACAACCCCCACCTGCACATTGCGGGTTTTGACCGCTGTTTTGCCGGCGGTGATGCCTTCCGCATCGGCCAGTTTCAGGGTGATCACCGGCCCCTGGGAAGACAGATAACTGAACACCAGCCACAGACCGATCAGCACGGCGATCAGGGGAATCAGCCATACCGCGGAGATCCTGCGTGTCCGGGGGTTATCGTTCGGGTTCAAGGGTTGGCTCCGTTGGTGGTATCAGCTGGCGCTGACGGTCCCAGATCAGGCGTGGGTCGAATTGATGGGCGGCCAGCATGGTGAAGATGACCACCCCGCAAAACGCCAGCCCACCCACGCCGGGTGTCACGGTAAGAATACTGCCCATCTGGAACAGGGCAACAATGATGGCGACCACAAAGACATCGATCATGGACCAGCGACCAATCCATTCGGTAATGCGGTAGAGCTGCATCTGGCTGGTCATGTCCAATGGGGTGTGCCGGCGGGAGGCGATGCACAGCCAGCCGAGGGCGAGAATCTTGCCAAACGGGACGAGTACACTGGCGGTGAAGATGATCAGGGCGATGGGCCAGTCGCCGTGACGGATAAACAACAGCACCCCGGCGATAATGGTGGAGGGCTCGGTTTTGCCCAGACTGGTTGTCACCATGATGGGAAACAGGTGGGCTGGTACGCTGCACAGGATGGCGGTGACCACCAGCGCCCACACGCGCTGCAGGCCAAGTGGATGACGATCGTGAAGCACCCCATGGCAACGCTGGCAGCGGTGCCTGCCAATCGCTTGTAGCTGGCCGCACCACTGGCAGCCCATCAGGTCTTGTTCCCTTGCGGTCAGGTTGGCCCGGGCCTGGGCGGGTTGTTCAAGATGGCCCAGCAGTTGGCTCCACAGGCTTACTGTGTTCATTCGGGTCACAGTAATCAGCAGCAGCAGGGCATAGCCGGAAAACGTCCAGAACGCCGACATCAGATGGATATGCGCCATGGCCACGATCTTGATCAGGCTTACCAGCGCCGCGATGGCGAAGACGTCGGCCATCATCCAGGGCTGGATGCGCGGTAATACGCGGGCCAGCAGTAGTCGGCCCGGGAGCGGCTTGGCTCTGGCCAGGCTTAAGTGGATCCAGCACACCGAGATCAGATAGGCCGCCGGAATCACAATGATGGTGGCGATGACGACCACGGCCATCAGCGGGTGGTGATACACCGCCAGTTCCATGGCGGCGTCACTGATCGTCATGGCTCGCTCAATGCCGTTCTTTTCGAAACCGATGTAGGGAAACAACAAGGACAGCGCCAGCAATACCAGTGCGGTGAAGGCCAGTGCGGGAGTGAGTTGATCGTTGCGGGCCGGACGCATCAGCGGATGCTGACAACGAGGGCAGAGCAGCCACTGGCCATCCTTGCCGGGGCTGACGGCCGACACCAGATCACATTCGTGACAGGGTAGTAAAAACGTCTGGCTCGTGTTGTTCGCGTCCTGCGCCATGGCAGCCATTCCGATCCGTGATGGCCCATTAGAGCAGTTGCAGGGGCGGTGTCACAAGCTCCGACAGCAACGGCAGAAATCCAATGTTGGAGCGTGCCAGCAAGCTCTAACAGGGGGGGAGTTACTGGGGGCGGTGGCTCCACCGTGAATAAAACAGCAATAGTGGTCGAACGACCGCTCCCACACGGTTTTCAGTCCCGTGGGGCGTAATCGAAGACGTCGCAGTGAATGTTCTGTGCGGGGACCCCTTCGGCCACCAGTGCATCGAATACCGCCCAGGCCATGGGCGGGGAACCGCCAAGAAAAAACAGCGGCAGGGTTGGCTCGCTGAGGGCGGCGAGGGCGGCTTCGTGTACCAGCCCTTGCGCATGGTCGGGGTGGCGAATGTCAGAGAGTGATGTGGTGGCTTCGAAGTCCTTCAGGACGCCGGTCCATTGTACAGGCAGGTTGGGCAGATAAAGATCTTCCGGGGTGCGTGCGCCCCAGAACAAACGCACGGGGTGTGCGAAGTCCACGGCGATAAGACGCTCGACCATGGCCTTGACGGGTGCAAAACCGGTGGATCCACAGATAAACCATACGGGCCGTTCCGGTGCGGTATCGATATAGCGAACGCCAGCAGGCAGCGTCACGCTGACGGTGCTGTCGGCCTTGAGGCTGGCCATGATGTCTTGGGCTGCGCTGTTGTCGTCGCCATGGCGAATGTGCAGTTCCAGCTTGCGGCCATCGCAGTGGTTGGCGATGGAGAAGGGGTAGCATTCACCGTGCAGATTGAGCATCAGATACTGGCCAGCGTGCCACTGGATGCGTTTGCCGGCAGGCAGTTGCAGCCAGGCGCGACTCACATCGTGGTTGAGCGCCTCGATCTCCAGGATCTGGCAATTCACGTTGTGGACCGGCAGTTCGCCGGGGGCAGTCACCTCGGGCACAGTAATCTCGCAATCGCTGAGTGGCAGGGCGACGCAGTATAGCACCTCTGTGCCTTCGGTATCGCCCGCGTGCAACGTGTGGTTTCGTTGCTGAACGTGTCCGTAGGTCAGTGTGCCGGCGCAGCGTTCGCAGACGCCATTGCGGCAAGCGACGGGAAAGCCGAAACCGGCCTGGTGGCCGGCGTCGACAATGGTTTGATCCGCCCGGCAGGGGAAGCGCCCCTTGCCATTGACGGATATGGTGTAGATCCGGGGCACGGTTGGATGAATTGATAATGGAAAATTGAGAATTGATAACGAAAGCCACTTCCCGTTGGCACTGCATGTGGCTCCATAGGGTTTTCAGTTATCAACTATCCATTCTCAATTATCAATTGCCTGCTCTTTAGCCGCCAACGCCGACAAACAAGGCAACAATACAGCCCATGCCAAAGGCCCAGACCATGGTGCGGGCGCTGGCCCAGTCCGCGATATAGCAGACGGTAAACATGACACGGCTGAGAACAAACGCCAGGGCGATGCCGTCGATGGTGCCTTGCGGTGCGGTGGCGGCCAGGTGGGCGATGATAACCGCGGCAGCGAACGCCGGCGTCACTTCAAAACCGTTCTGCTGCGCCCAGTGGGCCCGCTTGCGGCCGCCTTCCAGGGTTTCCAGGAATTCGCGCGGGTTGTGGTTCTGTTTGGGGCCGAAGCCGCCCTGGAATTTGGCCAGAGAGGTGGCAAGGTAAGGCAGGAAGATGGCGGCAAGCACGCACCAGTAAGCAATGGTCATCAAGTTCTCCTTGGTCTGTTCAAAACTGCAGGAGCCAGGCGGCAGGGTGATGCCGTCCTTGCGACAATCGCCATGCAAGCATGGCTTCTGCAGGGTAAGGGTTCCGCCTCAGGGGTTGGTTTTGTGTCGTGATGTCGAGGCTAGCAGGCTGCGCTCGATTATCGCAAAACGGTCCTGCCCCCATACCATGTCATCTTGAGTCATAAAGCTGGGCACGCCCCAGCTGCCCGCGGCCATCATGGCGTTGCGATTGTCTTCGGCGCGGTCACGCCAGCTGTCGTCATCCAGCCAGCGGCGAGCGCGTTTCCAGTCCAGGCCGGCGTTTTCGACCAGGAACTTCAAGCCATTGTCGCTGGCGGCATTGATGCCCTGGCTCCATATACCGGTCGCTGCGGCACGCAACCATTCCCGCAGGCGGCCCTCTTTCTCTGCAAAGGGCCAGATGGCCATGCAGCGTTCTACCCCCGCGCCTACCGGGTCGCACACCTTGCCGAAGGGCACTTGATGAAGTCGGGCTTCGCGGGCGGCATCCTTGAGAATATAAAAGCGTTTGGCGCGGGGGACACTCAAGCCGCGCATGACCATGGGTAACACCGGGCGAATCTTCAGTGTGAGTCCATAGTGGTCTGCCAGGGCATAGGTGCGAGACAGCGCCACATAGGAGTAGGGGCTGCGAAAGGAAAAATACAGCACCAAGGGTGAATCCTTGAGGGCAGGAATGGCGTCCTTCAGGCGGGCCCGCTTGGCTCGACCGTAGGGCAGGGGCCAGTCCTGGGTACCCAGTCCCAGGTCATTCAGGCGGTGGGCCAAGTGGTCAAGCCGTTCCACGCTCCAGTACCACTCTCCTTGATAGTGCAGCGTGCCGGTAAGGTAATGGCCATCGGCAAGAAACTGGTCGCGGCGGGCCTCCAGTGCCAGTTGGGCGCGGTCGGCGGCCATTTGGCCATGTTCGCAGAGCAGGGCCTCAAGCTTGTCGTGATCGTGGCGCCACAGCGCATCCGCCAGCGCGGCGGCCAGGCTCCAGAAGCGCTCGTCGCCTTCGTGTTTGAGCAGGCAGCGGGTCGCGGCGAGGCTGACCTCGCGAGGGGGCAGTTGCCAGTCCTTGGGGAAGGTCAGTTCATGCAGTTCGGCCAGCTGCAGGGCATCGCGGGGAGCCAGCTCCTCAAGCATGTCGGCAGCCGGATACATCTGCTGATCCAGGTAAAGCATGACCCGAGGTGTGATGGTAATGCCGAAGTGCCGGGCAAAACGGGGCAGCACCTGTGCCATCAGCACGGAATAAGGGTCATCGATGCGGAAGTAGAAGGTGGCCTGATGAGGCTGGCGTCGAAGGGCCCGTCGCCATTCCCGCAAACGGCGCCGCAGCTGCTGCAGGCTTTCACTGGTAATCAGGCGCGCCACATAGGGCATCAGTTTGTGTTTAAGGCTCATGCGCTGGGGGACTCCTTTGAGGCGCGTTAAAGGCCAGGCTGGTCACTATAGCCTACGCCATCCCTGTCTTTGGGTGAAAAGGGGTAAAACGAAGGGGCCTTGCGTAACGGCAATGGCGTAGGCGTGTCGGTTATTCGCTACGCTCACCCTGCGGGCGTTCCTTCGCTGCGTTCGGTGGCGGCGCGATCTCCGTTGTTCGAGTTGCGAGACGCGAGTTTTGAGTCATCGGGCTGCGATTGCGAGGCACAAAAAAGGCGGCGCCATTTGCATGGGGCCGCCTTTCCTGGGGCTGCGGGTTAGTCGCCGATCTGGCTCAGATCACGAATCGCCCCACGGTCAGCACTGGTGGTAAGTGCGGCATAGGCTTTGAGGGCCGTGGAGACCCGGCGCTGCCGGATTTCCTTGGGCTTGTAAGCCAGCTTGCCGCGCTCTTCCATCTTGATGCGACGATGAGCCAGTTCCTCATCGCTGACCTCCAGGCGGATGGTGCGGTTGGGGATATCGATGGCAATGGTGTCGCCTTCCTGCACCAGCGCGATGGCGCCGCCTTCCGCCGCTTCCGGAGAGGCGTGACCGATAGACAGGCCAGAGGTGCCGCCAGAGAAACGGCCATCGGTGAGCAGGGCGCACTGCTTGCCCAGTCCCTTGGACTTCAGGTAGCTGGTGGGGTACAGCATTTCCTGCATGCCCGGGCCCCCTTTCGGGCCTTCGTAGCGAATGACGACCACATCGCCGGCGACAATTTGGTCGCCGAGGATGGCGCGAACAGCGGAATCCTGGGACTCAAAGACCCGGGCGCGGCCGGTGAAGGTGAGAATGGAATCGTCCACCCCGGCGGTCTTCACGATACAGCCCCGTTCGGCAATGTTGCCGTACAGCACGGCCAGCCCGCCGTCCTTGCTGTAAGCGTGCTCGTAGTTACGGATGCAGCCGTTTTCGCGGTCGTCATCCAGCGACTCCCAACGGGTTTCCTGGCTGAAGGCCGTCTGTGTGGGGATGCCCGCAGGGCCAGCGGTGAACATCTTTTTCACGCCTTCATCCTGGGTGCGGATGATGTCGTAGTGTTCCAGTGCTTCCGCCACGGACGCCGAATGCACCATGGGGATATCCCGGTGCAGCAGCCCGGCCCGGTCCAGCTCGCCGAGGATACCCATCACGCCGCCGGCGCGATGTACATCTTCCATGTGGTACTTCTGGGTGGCAGGGGCCACCTTGGACAGACACGGCACCTTGCGGCTCAGCCGGTCGATGTCTTCCATGGTGAAATCCACCTCGCCTTCCTGGGCCGCCGCCAGCAGGTGCAGCACGGTATTGGTGGAGCCGCCCATGGCGATATCCAGGCTCATGGCATTTTCGAATGCCTTGAAGTTGGCAATGTTGCGCGGCAGCACGGCTTCCACATCCTGCTCGTAGTACAGGCGGGCGATATCGACCACGCGACGGCCGGCTTCCAGGAACAGTTCGCGACGGTCGGCATGGGTCGCCAGCAGCGAACCATTGCCCGGCAACGACAGCCCCAGCGCCTCGGTCAGGCAGTTCATGGAGTTGGCCGTGAACATACCGGAGCAGGAGCCACAGGTGGGACAGGCAGAGCGCTCTACCTCGTTGACGGTCTCGTCGTCCACGCTGTCATCGGCGGCCATGACCATGGCGTCTACCAGATCCAGCTTGTGCTCGGACAGCTTGGTCTTGCCGGCCTCCATAGGGCCGCCAGACACGAATATCACCGGGATGTTCAGGCGCATGGAGGCCATCAGCATGCCGGGGGTGATCTTGTCGCAGTTGGAAATGCACACCAGCGCGTCCGCGCAGTGGGCGTTGACCATGTATTCCACGGAATCGGCAATGATGTCGCGGCTGGGCAGGGAGTAGAGCATCCCGTCGTGGCCCATGGCGATGCCGTCGTCCACCGCGATGGTGTTGAATTCCTTGGCGATACCGCCGGCTTTTTCGACCTCACCGGCCACCAGCTGGCCCATGTCCTTCAGGTGCACATGACCGGGCACGAACTGGGTAAAGGAGTTGGCGATGGCAATGATCGGCTTGCCGAAGTCGCCATCTTTCATGCCCGTGGCGCGCCACAGGGCACGAGCGCCGGCCATATTGCGGCCGTGGGTGGATGTGCGAGAGCGATACTGCGGCATGAGAACCTCGTTATGGTCGATAACTGTGCATAAGGGGAGTCATTGTAACCCACAGAGGGGGGATTCTCACAGGCACCGGGCGCCTATTGGGAGCAAGCAGTTTTGTGGGAGATCCAGCTTGCAGGACGAATGCTGAGGTGAGGGTGGTGCATGGCTGGATAGCTTGCTGCCAACCTGTGACGCCGTCGCACCGATAACCGTGCTTGTCCTCGCCGCAACGTACCCTGACGAGCATAAAGGCCCAAAGGGGTGTAACGCGACACCCCTCTGGCATTCCGGCCATTCCCCGGTATGGGAATGGCGCTCCAGCGGGCAAAACATGTTTTGCAAACCTCCGCTGCCGCCCCCCTTGCCCCGACTCCGTTCGGCCTGCTCCGCAGGCACACTCCGGTACTCGCCGAGGTGAAGAGTTGACGTTATTTGTCCAGTGCTCAGAATGGGTGGGCTGATTCCGGGTGGGTGGAATGTGGCGCTGCAAGCAGAACGCGGGTGGCGGTGCCATGCAGGTTGTGGTGGCAATCATGTGTGCAAGATGATGCCTTTTCCGGGATAACAGTGAAGCGATGAGTAATGGGGGAAGAAATATGGGGCGATTTATCCTGCTTGTTATGTGTCTGTTAAGTCAGTCTGCGTGGGCAGTTGGGACGGCAACCACAAACGTTTTTCATTATGCGCAGAAAGGTGACAGCTTTGAGGTGGAGCGCTGGATACGCAAAGGTGGGAACCCCTCCTACGTGTATTTCAGCGAAGGCAAGAACGCGATACAGCATGATAAACGCTACACGCCGGTCCATGCCGCCCTGGCTTGGGCGGAAGGTGACCCCGTGGATGTTATCCGTGTGCTGCTGAAATACGATGCGGATATCGAATACTTTGCCGATGTGAATCTGAAATATGCCACCAAGGATTCCTTTGGGGTTCCGCCGCTGTATCGGGCGGTAAGCCGGGATTATGTGGAATCGGCCCGGGCATTGATCAGGGCGGGAGCGAAGACCCACTATGACTACCGTCGATTCGATGAACCGGAGCTTGCCACAGGCGACCCCTTTGATCCTGACGTGGTTTTTGCTGATGCCAGAAAAATGGAGCGATGGAAGGCAAGGGCGACGCTGACGAGTTATGTAGAGTCTGCTGCCATGGCCACCATGCTGAGTCAGGAGAACGCCATTTCACTGGTGGAACTGGGTGACCTGCTTGCCCAGGGAAACATCTATGGCTGGAAGCCGGGATACGCAGCGCTGGCGGACCAGTTCTTGCGAGAACTGGAAGGCTATAACCGGAAAAGTGAGTCGCTTTCTGAAGCGGACCGTCAGGCGCTGGTTTCGCTCAACAAGATGAAGGCAGGCCTGGCCAAGACATTGCTACTGGCGGTGGATGAAAAGGGCTGTTCCCTGTCCGAAGATCTTTTCGAGGAAGGCGGGGTGAAGCTGAATCTGTTGATCGTCGTTGCCGAATCCAGCGGACCGGTCTGTTATCAATATTTCCAGCGAAAGGGTCTGGACTGGCCGGATGATGTCAAAGCTGTGGGCGCCGGCCCGTTGCATGTGGCTGTCCGTTTCAATAACAGCAAGCTGGTCAAGTGGATGATTGAAAAGAATCCCGGTCTGCTAGACAGCAAGGATAATGAAGGCCGTCGCCCTCTGTTGTATTCCCAGAATGAGGGAATGGTCAGGTTCCTGTTTCAGAATGGGGCGACACCACCTGAATCCTGGAAGGATTAACTCAGGTTGCAGACAGGGCTGCGTCTGGATGATGGACGTGGCTTCTTCCTGGATGGTGTGGTTCTCGCTGATATGTCTTCGCGCTATGAGATGTGCGTGTCCTCGCCGCAACGTAATGGTCGATAACTGTGCATAAGGGGAGACATTGTAACCCACAGAGGGGCGGGGATCTTGTAGGCGCTATGCGCCGGTTGGCGGTGGGGAGCTGAAGGAGGCAAGCCTGGATGCGCGGGAGTGTCGTTTTTCCTGAATGGGGGATGGTTCACTGATGATAGCGCCAATAGGTGTGACCCTGTATGGAGGGAAAATCGGGAATATATCGAAAGGTTATAATCCGCTGCGTCATGGCATTGTCATGCGGTTTTGGTGATTTATGGGTTGGCCTTGTCGGCAACGTCGTACCGATCACGGGTAATGGGCCTGAATGCGCCACCCCGGTTTGCTTTTTAATCAGCGCAATATCTGCAAATCATCTTCAGAGGATGCTTCGTTGCGCAGAAATACGAAATTCGGAGATAACTCATGGAAAGAGCTGGCCATATCAAAGGAGTATCACAGAAAAGCAAGCTGAACCTGCTTGTTTTCGCTATTGGACTGGCTTCAACGGAGTTGGCATCTGCGGCCACCATTTCGGTCAATAGTTCGGCAGATACCATCGCGGAAGATGCGTTCTGCACGCTCAGAGAAGCCATCATTAATGCCAATAACAACAACCAGTCTGGCTCAACAGATTGCGCGGCAGGTCAGGCTTCGCCCACGGACGTGATCACGTTCAGCGGTGCTACTAACAACGTTCCCATTGTGCTCTCACGAACCGGTAGCAATGAGAATGCGGCGGATACAGGAGATCTGGATCTTACCGAGTCGGTGATTATCAATGGTAATGGCGCATTTGGCGCTACCGAAATTGATGGCAATGGCTCTGATCGCGTTTTCGAGGTTCGTAATGGTGCCGCAATTCAGATGTACTCACTGGGAATCACCAATGGTGGCTCGGTAACCGTTGGGGCCGGAATTTATGTTTTCAGTGGCCAGCTGACAATGCAGGACGCAAGAGTCTACGGCAATCTTATCAGCGCAGGGCCGTCCTCTGGCTCAGTTTCAGGAGCGGGAATCAGTGCGCTCGGTCCCCTCAGTTTGACCCGGGTTGGTATCGAGAGTAATCGCATCGAAGCACTGGGTGCGCTTGCGGGGCAGGGGGCGGGTATCAGTGTGGGCACCGGTGGTTCGGTGAATCTGGTGACAAGCCGAATTCTGGGTAACACGATTGAGACGGAAAACGGATCCGCTTCCGGTGGTGGTCTGTTCAACAATCCCAATAACGTCGCCGTTAATACGGGGATAAGCAGTACGATTTTTTCCGGGAATCAGGTCATTTCCAGTGGCGATGGTGGCGCGTCAGGTGGAGCGATCAATCATCAGTCTGGCACACTGTCCATTCTAAGAAGCGACATCATCAGTAACCTTGCCCGGCGGACCAGTGATAGCGGTAGCAGTGTTGCCAGTGGTGGTGCAATCCAGGCCTTCGATCCTGTGGAAATCAATAGCAGTACCGTTTCCGGTAACCGGGTTGAGTCAGTGGATGCCTCCTGGGGAGGTGGGCTTTCCCTGGGCGATAGCGGTTCGTTGAATAATGTCACAGTGACGAAGAATCGCGTGCAAACCAGTGCGGCCGGGACCACCTATGGAGGCGGAATTCGAGGCAGTGCGTCGGTGGTTATCAGCAATGCCGTGGTAGCAGAGAATACCTCCTCGAATGACAATCCTGATTGCTATGGCGGCATTAGTTCCGACGGCTATAACCTGATTGGCAATAACTCAGGCTGTAATTTCACTGCCGACCCCACGGATCAGGTTGGTGATGTGGCTGGCGGCGATGCAGCACTTGACCCGATGCTGGTCGGACTGGCTGCCAATGGCGGCAATATCACCATCGATGGTCAGGAAGTGATTGTGTTGAGCCATGCGCCCGAGGTGGGCAGCCCGTTGGTGGATGCGGGCGATCCCAGTGGCGGCACCTGTCAAACCATCGATCAGACAGGCTGGGGTCGCGTGGATGGTGATGATGATGGTGGCGTGGTCTGCGACATTGGTGCGGTCGAGTATCGTGAAGGCTTGCCAGCGCCAATTGCAACAGGATCGGGAGGAAGTGGCGGCGGAAGCGGAAGTGGCGGCGGGGGCGGTGCTTGGTCGGCATGGCTTTTGCCGGTTCTGGCCAGCTTGCTTCGAAGGAGAAGACCGTCTCGAAAACCGTGATTTTCTATCGAGGGTGTAGGCCTTGTCTTGCGTAGTAGTGCGCATGACAAGGTCAGGTCAGATGCTTACCTCGATTTGGAAATGAAATGATGACTCAATATAGAGCTTCCAATTTCTAGAGCCCGTATCTTTCTGAAATCGCCGCCTGTTTCTTCAATGCATGCGTGTCCCCGATGCTTGAGGCCTAATAACACGTTGAAGGTGACGTTGTAGCTCCTCCCCGCTTTAGTGGACTCCTTCACCCAACCAGAGGAGGCAGAAATGCTAAGTCGATGGGGTTATGCAGAGGATTGGTGCTTGCTTCGTGCTTCCTCGCCAAGTTTTGCCAAATAGCTTTCCAGAGCTGTTCTGACCAGATCGTTGAGGCTCTTGTGTTCTCGGCTGGCGGCTTCGGCGGCGGCCAGGTGCATGGCGTGGCCCACTCTGACATTGAAGGTGCCTTTGCAGGGTTTTTCCGGTTTGATGCCCTGGGCTTCGCACTCGTTCAGGTAGTCATCGATGGCGTCATGAAACGCGGCCTGTAGTTCTGCTACGGTCTCGCCTTCGTAGTTCACCAGAGCCTGCAGGTAGAGCAGTTTTCCGTACAGGATGTTGTCTTCCGGGCTGGCCTCAATGGAGCCGATATAGCCCCGGTATTTCATTTCATTTGCCATCAGATCAGCCCTCCGTTTTCGAGCTTTTCGATAATTTGCCTGCGTGCGTATTTCTTCAAATCATTGCCCGGGTGTGGTTTGTGAAGGTTGATCATGTCTGCGGGGTTGCCATTGCTGAATTTTACCCTTGATCCACGGCCTTCCTGTTTCTCGTAACCCAAACGGTGCAAAAGTTTCTCCAGCTCTTGCCAGGTAAAGCTGCCGTTCAGGTTCCGCAGCTTGGCAATCAGCTTTTCAGGTTTTGACATTCCTTGTCCTCCCTGAGGAGTAGGCTAGGTAATCACTGGCTCTTTTGCAACCAAATATGGTTGCAATTTATGGTTGCTTTAGGCGGCAAAGCTGTAATGAGGTTGGATGTAGCACTGAACTTGGCAGGATGGCTTTCCCCGTTAGAGTGAGTCGAGGAACGGAAGGATCTGGCGGCGTAGAGCAAAAAACCTGTCTGAGCGGAGCGAGTCTTTTTTGCGTCCGCCAGATCCTGAGTACCGGAGTGTGCCCGCGGAGCGGGTCGAACGGAGTCGGGGCGCGGGGGAGTCCAGAGGGGTGTCGCGCAGCACCCCTTTGGGCCCGTCCGGCGAGGACAAGCACGGTTATCGGTGCGATGACATCACAGTTTGGCAGCAAGTCATCCGGGTATGACGCCGTCGCCACCGGGGTTCGCGCCTCAAGAGGCGCTCCTACACAAGAGCATAAGAGCGAGGGGCTGCCCGCCTACAACGGCTTAACAAACACCTTCGAATTCCGCTGCCAGTTATACAGCGACTGCCGGGCTCCCGGCAGTGCATCCACGCCGGCCGCTTCAAACCCTTGCTGCTGAAACCAGTGGGCGGTGAGCGTGGTGAGCACGAACAGGCTGTTCAGGCCTTGTTCTCTTGCCCGCCGTTCCACGTAGCCAAGCAGTTGTGCGCCGCGTTCCCCTTTGCGGTAGCTGGGGTGCACGGCCACACAGGCCAGTTCGCCGGTCTTGTCGTCCGGGAAGGGGTAGAGGGCGGCGCAGGCGATGACCATGCCATCCCGTTCGGTGATGGCGAAGCGCTGGATTTCGGTTTCCAGCAGTTCTCGCGAACGGCGCACCAGGGTGCCGTCGGCCTCCAGTGGCTCGATCAGTTCCAGAATGCCGCCCACGTCTTCGATGCGTGCACCGCGTACGGTTTCATAGGTTTCCCGGGTGACCAGGGTGCCGCAGCCGTCGCGGGTGAATAGTTCCTTGATCAGGGCGCCGTCCAGATTCGCATCAAGCAGGTGGGCGCGGCCCACGCCATTGCTGGCGGCGTGACAGGCAGCGGTGAGCTGGCGGTCGATGTTGCTGTCCTGGAACAGGTCTGCTGCCAGTAGCTTGCCGGCTTCCTGGGGGGACAACTCACGCAGCTGGTTGTCGCTGCCATCGGTGAGACGCAGCTCGTTGCCCATCAGAATCAGTTTGTCGGCCCCCAGGGCAATGGCCGCGGTGGAGGCCACTTCCTCTGCGTTGACGTTGAACAGTTCGCCGGTGGGCGAGCAGCCTACCGGTGAGAGCAATACCACGTTGCCGGCATTATGCTGCTGGCGAATGGCGTCCACGTCGATGCGCCGTACTTCGCCGGTATGCTGATAATCAAAGCCGTTGCGGACACCGACAGGTTTGGCCACGACAAAGTTGCCACTGACCAGCCGGATGCTGGCGTTGTGCATGGGGGAGTTGGCCAGCCCCATGGAAAACAGGCCTTCCAGTTTCAGGCGCAGGGCGCCCACGGCTGCCATGACGCCATCCAGTGCCGGGGCATCGGTGATGCGCATATGTTGTTCGAAGGTGGATTCGATTCCTGCGTCCTTGAGCCGTGCGCTGATCTGCGGGCGTGCGCCATGGACCAGCACCAACTTGATGCCCAGGCTGTTGAGTAGCGCCAGGTCGTGAATCAGGGTGGCCAGGCGTGGCCCGTCCAGCAGCTCTCCGGCCAGCATGACCACAAAGGTTCGGCCCCGGTGCGCGTTGATGTACGGCGAGGAGTGACGGAACCAATGAACCTGATTGTCGGGTGTGGTGCTGGACACGGTATTTTCCCTGCTGTTTTCCCGAAATGGGGGCAGTAAGTGATTGATTGGCCAGTATAGCCAGTGGGGGCGTGCGGGCGCTAGCGGTCGGCTACGGTGTCGCTGTGGGAGCCTGCTTGCAGGCGAAAAAGGTCAGTTGCGAGGTGCGAGTTTCGAGTTGCGAAAACCTGAAAGGCAGAGCGGGGGTTTTGCCTTTCGAAACTCGTTGCTCGAGACTCGAAACTTTCTGCATTCTCAGTAGGCTGAGTCGCCTGCAGGCAGGCTCCTACGGCGCAGGGGGAGTGGCAAACAAAAACGCCGCCCCGAGGGCGGCGTTAGCGTCTTGCATCAGGCGTCAGGCGTTCGATTACGCCCCAAACAGGCCCTTGAAGAAATAGAAGAACAGGATGGACAGCAGGGCGCCGGCGGGCAGGGTGACCACCCAGGAGGTGAAGATGGTGCCGATCACGCGCAGGTTCAGGGAGCCAATGCCGCGTGCCATGCCCACGCCGAGGATAGCGCCTACCAAAGTGTGGGTGGTGGAGATCGGCAGGCCGGTGCCGGAAGCCAGTACCACGGTGGTGGCGGCACCCAGCTCGGCGGCGAAACCGCGGGACGGGGTCAGCTCGGTGATCTTCTTCCCGACGGTGGCCATTACCCGGGCACCGAAGATGGCAAGGCCGAACACGATGCCCATGGCGCCCACCAGCAGGATCCAGCTGGGCATGGCGGCTTTGGCGCCGACTTGGCCACCAGACGCAATCACACTGTTGATGGCGGCCAGCGGGCCGACGGCGTTGGCGACGTCGTTGGAGCCGTGGGCAAAGGCCATGGCACAGGCGGTGAAGATCATCAGTACCGCAAATACGCGTTCCACCGAGCTGAAGCGGAAGTCCTTGTCGGCTTCCGGGTCGGGTTTGATGCGTTTGAGGAACACCGAGCCCACCGCCATGACGATGGCGCCGCCCAGCAGGGCCCACAGGAAGCTGTGCAGGAAGCTCAGTTCCAGGCCGACGTGCTTGAGCCCTTTGACCATGGTGACCATGGAAATCACAAAGCCCACCAGGAACATGTAGAAGGGCACGACTTTCTTGGCGCGCTCGAACGGGTCATCGTGGTTGAGCACCAGCCGTTGCACGCTGCGTATTAGGGCAAAGGAGATGATCCCGGCCAACAATGGCGAGGTGACCCAGCTGGCGACAATGGAGCCGACTTTGTTCCAGTGTACGGCGTCCATGCCCAGGCCCACGGCAGCAAAGCCGACGATGGCGCCAACGATGGAGTGGGTGGTAGAGACGGGCCAGCCGAACCAGGACGCTACCATTAGCCAGATGCCGGCTGCCAGCAGGGCAGACATCATGCCGTAGACCAGGTATTGCGGTGCGTGGGAGAAGGTTTCGGCATCAATGATGCCTTTGCGGATGGTGGCGGTTACTTCGCCCCCGGCCAGGTAGGCCCCCGCAAATTCAAAGATGATGGCGATGATCACCGCCTGTTTGATGGTAAGGGCCTTGGCCCCCACCGAGGTGCCCATGGCGTTGGCCACGTCGTTGGCGCCGACGCCCCAGGCCATCAGGAAGCCGAATCCGCCGGCCAGCAATAACATCAGGTAGGTATGCTCGAGCATCCACTCCATAAGAACTCTCCTAGCGTGCGACCAACATCTGCAGGCGGCCGCCCACTTTCTGGGCGCGATCGGCCAGATCGCCTACCCATTCGATGATCTTGTAGAGGAAGATGACGTCCACCGGGGGCAGTTCGCTTTCCAGCTTGAACAGGGTGGCGCGGATGGTGATCTGCTGCTCGTCGTTGGCTCGCTCCAGGCGGTCCAGCTCTTCGATCAGGTCTTCCACCAGTTTGATTTCCCGTCCGCTGAAACCGGTTTCCACCAGCTCGTCCAGCTCGTTGATGGCCTTTTGGGCCTGGGCAGAGGTGTCGATTGCACCTTGCACATAGCTGAGCATGGCGTCGGCCAGCGTGGCGGGGATGGACATTTCCCGGCCCAGCATCAGCCCGGAAATGTCCTTGGCCTTGTTGGCGACCTTGTCCTGTACGCTGATCAGCTCGAGCAGATCGGTACGGGGCACAGGCAGGAACAGGCTTTTGGGCAGGTTGAGGCGAAACTCTTTCTTCAGCTCGTCGGCTTCGTTCTCCAGCTCGGCAATGCGCTTTCGCAGGATGCGAGCCTGATCCCAATCACTTTGGGTCACTGCGGTGAAGAAGTCCGCAAGCGTGCAGGCGCATTGGTGAACGGTATCGTAGTGTTGCTGAAGGGGCTTGATGGGCGAGCGGCCAAACAGGCCGGCGATGGAGCTTCCAAAGGACATAGGCGCCTCGGGTCCAGGTTAGGGTCGTCAAAGTATCCCATGCCGCAGGCCAATCAGCTAAGGCTACGGCTGACAGGCAGTGAGTCACACAGCTGTCATGAATTTGGTCGCGAGTATAGAGAAAGCGGGCGGGGCTGTCAGGGGGTCAATGTTACAGTTACAGTACCCAGAGCTTCCCTAATAATGATAAAGGGTGAGGTTTGGTCAATCCTGCCCTGTAGAGACTCGGAGAGTATTTGTGAACGCCACTGCCAAACCTGCGGTACCGGATGGATTGCTGATTGATGTGCGTTGGCTGATGCGCGAGCTGCTGGATGAAGGGCGTGTGAGCCAGGAGGACTTCAATGTTATCTCCACCACGCCGCGGGAGAAGAAGGAGCTGAACTGGCACCCGATCCAGGTGCTGGCCAAGTACCGGCTGACCGATCGCAGCGATACCCACCAGTTGCTGGATGTGGATTTTCTCACCGACTGGCTGGGCGAGCGCGCCAGCATGAAGGTGTACCACATTGACCCCTTGAAGGTGCATGTGGACCAGGTGACCAACGTGATGAGCTATGCCTTTGCCGAGCGGCACGGCATTGTCGCGGTGGAGGTGCAGCGTGACAAGGTAGTGGTGGCCTGTGATCAGCCTTTCCTGCAGGACTGGAAGGGGCATCTGCAGCAGGTGCTGCGTGACCGTGAGCTGGAGGTGGTGCTGGCCAACCCGGAGCAGCTTCGCCGTTACCGCATCGAGTTCTACAATCTCAGCCGCTCTATCGCCGGAGCCACGGGCAATACTGGTCAGGAGATGTCCGGGATTACCAACTTCGAGCAGCTGCTGGAAGTGGGGAAGGGGCACCACGATGCGGACGATCAGCACATCGTCAATATTGTGGACTGGATCCTGCAGTACGCTTTTTCCCAGCGCGCCAGCGACATCCATCTGGAGCCGCGACGGGAAACCGGCAAGATGCGTTTCCGCATTGATGGGGTGCTGCACGATGTTTACGAACTGCCGGCGGCCATCATGGCGGCGGTGACCAGCCGTCTGAAGATTCTCAGCCGCTTGAATGTGGCGGAAAAACGCAAACCCCAGGATGGTCGTTTGAAAACCAAAAGCCCGGACGGGGACGAGGTGGAGCTTCGCCTTTCCACATTGCCCACGGCATTCGGGGAGAAGATGGTCATGCGGGTGTTTGACCCGGATGTACTGGTGCGCAGTTTCGAGCAAATGGGGTTTACCCGTGAGGATCATGACACCTGGCACAGCATGACCCAGCATCCCCATGGCATTATCTTCGTCACCGGTCCCACCGGGTCGGGCAAGACCACAACCCTGTACTCCACCCTCAAGCAGCTGGCCACCAGTGAGGTCAATGTCTGCACTATTGAAGACCCCATCGAGATGGTGGAGCCGAGCTTTAACCAGATGCAGGTTCAGGCGAATATCGATGTGAACTTCGCCCAGGGGGTGAAGGCCATGCTGCGTCAGGATCCGGACATCATCATGATTGGTGAGATTCGCGATCTGGCCACGGCAGACATGGCGATTCAGGCGGCACTGACAGGCCACCTGGTGTTGTCCACCCTGCATACCAACGATGCACCCTCGTCGATTACCCGTCTGGTGGACCTGGGGGTGGCGCCATACATGATTTCGGCCACGGTACTGGGGGTCATGGCACAGCGTTTGGTGCGAACCCTGTGTCCGCACTGCAAGGCTCCGGTGGCGCCGAATGCCCAGGCCTGGGAGGAACTGGTGCGCCCCTTCAAGATGAAAATGCCGGAGAGTATCAACCGTCCGGTAGGGTGCCTGGAGTGCCGTGGAACGGGCTACCTGGGGCGCATGGGTGTCTACGAAACGATGCCCCTTAATAGTGCCTTGAAGGGGCAAATCACTCGTGGTGGAGATCTGGAGGCGCTGACCCGGCAAGCGTTGAAGAACGGTATGAAACCGCTGCGAATCAGTGGCGCCATGAAAGTCGCCAAGGGGTTGACCACCATTGAGGAGGTGATGCGGGTGACTCCGTCCCAGGATATTTTGCTGGGGTGAAGCAGCCATGAGCTGTGAGCTGTGAGCTGTGAGCTGTGAGCTGTGAGCTATGAGCTGCGAGACGCGGTCAGGCGTGTCAGGTGTTGAGAGTATGGAGTCCGAGATCAACGGTTAAGGTGTATCCCAGAACCTGGCCCCGGGCTCTTGGTGCGCGGGCAGTGCATTGTCGTAACCACAAGCTTTTCCCGCGCCTCGCAGCTCATAGCTCACAGCTCGCAGCTATTGATTCCCGCTTGTAGCTTGCCCCGTCGCATACGACAATAGCGCCCCATGAATGAACCCCAATATCAGTCCCTCCCCGATGAACTGTCGGTGCTGGTCAGCCAGCACTGGCAATCGTTCGTTGAGTCCGGCCATGTCATGCCGCCCGTCCTCCATGACGATCTGCCTCGTGTCTGGGCCGGCTCCGACTATGTGGCCACCCAGTTTCAGCGTGACCCGGAGTTGGGGCAATGGTTGGCCGACAGCGACCTGGCTCAGCCGCTGACGGCGGATGGGCTTTGCCAGCAGGTGCGTGAGCGGCTGGCTGATTGCGACAGTGAAGATGAGCTGAAGCGGCGAATCCGTCGTCTGCGGCACCGCCATATGGTGCGTATCATCTGGCGAGATCTGGCGGGTATCGGGGATTACCACAGTACGGTGGCAGACCTGTCGTTGCTGGCGGACACCCTGATTCACGAATCGCTGGATTTGCTGTATCGCTGGGCCTGTGCCCGCAGTGGTACCCCGACGGGGCCGGATGGCAAGCCGGTGCAGCTGGTGGTGCTGGCCATGGGCAAGTTGGGGGCCCGTGAACTGAATCTGTCCTCGGACATCGACCTGATCTTTGCCTACGAGCATGAAGGGGAGCTGGAAGGCGAGCGTCGCGCGCTCAGTTACCACCAGTTCTTTGTTCGTCTGGGGCAACAGTTGATCAAGGTGCTCGACCAGACCACCGCCGACGGTTTCGTCTTCCGGGTGGATATGCGTCTGCGTCCCTGGGGCAAGAGTGGGGTGCTGGCCATCGGCTTCGATGCCATGGAAGGGTACTACGAGACTCAGGGGCGTGAGTGGGAACGCTATGCCCTGATCAAGATGCGGCCTGTGGCGGGGGATCTGAAAGCCGGTGCGCGGCTGATCAAGCGCCTTAACCCTTTTGTGTATCGCCGCTATATTGATTACGGCGCGTTCCAGTCGTTGCGGGAAATGAAGGCGCTGATCGAGCGCGAAGTGAACCGCAAGGGCATGCAGGCCGATGTGAAGCTGGGTGCGGGCGGCATCCGTGAGGTGGAGTTTATCGTTCAGGCGTTTCAGCTGATCCGTGGGGGGCAGTTACCGGCCCTGCGCGAGCCCAATCTGGTCAAGGTCTTGCCCCAGCTGGTCGAGCTGGAGCTGTTGCCGGAAGATGTGGCCGATGAGCTGACCGATGCCTATCTGTTTCTGCGTGATGTGGAGCATCGTCTGCAGGCGGTCGGTGACAAACAGACCCAGCGGCTGCCGGACGACCAGCTGGGCTGGCAGCGACTGACCTTTGCCATGGGGTTTTCCGAGCGGACGGCGTTTGAGCGCAAGTTGCGACGCTTCCGGGAAAATGTCCGCCTCCATTTCGGGCAGGTCATTGCCGACCCGGAACAGGAAACCGAAGCGGCCCAGGGGGCAGACCAGGAACTGCTGGATCTGTGGCTGGGCGAACTGGATGACGAGGCTGCCGTGGCCCAACTGGGAGCCATTGGTGTGCTGGAAGCGGAGCAGGTCTATGCACGTCTGAATGCCTTCCGTGACAGCCGAGCGGTGGAAAACATGCAGACGATCAGTCGTGAACGGCTGGATCGCTTGATGCCGCTGATGCTGGAAGCATTGGGCTATCAGGGGCATGGCGATACCACGGCCATGCGCCTGTTCAATTTTGTGGAGGCGGTGCTGCGCCGTAGCGCCTATATCGCGCTGCTGGTGGAAAACCCCGGTGCCCTCACCCAGTTGGTGAAGCTGTCGGGGGCCAGCCCATGGATCGCGGAGCGGTTGGCGTTGCATCCGGTATTGCTGGACGAGCTGCTGGATGTGCGCACCCTGTATTCCCCTCCGGAGCGTGCCGAGCTGGATGATGAGCTGCGCCAGCAATTATTGCGGGTGGCGGAAGATGACCTTGAGCAGCAGATGGAAGTGCTGCGTAACTTCAAGCAAGCCCACCTGCTGCGAGTGGCGGCGTCGGAAGTGACCGAAGTGCTGCCGCTGATGAAGGTGAGTGACTACCTCACCTGGTTGGCCGAGAGCATCCTTAATCAGGTAGTGATGCTGGCCTGGGAACCGCTGGTGGAGCGCCACGGTCGCCCGTCGCGGCTCGACGGCCAGCCCTGCAGTCCTGATTTTGTGGTGGTGGGCTACGGCAAGCTGGGCGGCATTGAGCTGGGCCATAACTCGGATCTGGACCTGGTCTTCCTGCACGATGCTGCCAGTGGCGGCATGACCGATGGGGAGAAGTCGGTCTCCAACGAGCAATTCTATGCCCGTCTTGGCCAGCGTATCGTGCACATTCTTTCCACCCGTACCATGAGCGGCCAGCTGTATGAGGTGGATACCCGCCTGCGTCCCTCTGGCAGTGCCGGGTTGCTGGTGAGCTCCATGGATGCGTTCGAAAAATACCAGCTCAACGATGCCTGGACCTGGGAGCATCAGGCTCTGGTGCGGGCCAGGGTGGTGGCCGGGTGTAGTCGTTCCCGTCAGCGATTTGATGACATTCGGCACAAGGTCCTTTGCCGGGAGAGAGCGCTGCAGGGGCTGCGCGACGATGTGCTCGCCATGCGCAGCAAGATGGTGGATCACCTCAGCGACAAGAGCGAGGCGCAATTCCACCTCAAGCAGGACCCCGGAGGTATCGTTGATATCGAATTTATGGTGCAATATGGCGTTCTGAGATGGGCCTCCTCCCACGGTGAACTGACCCGATTCACCGATAATGTGCGGCTGCTCGAAACACTGGCTGCACTGGACATTATGTCGGCGCAGGACGCCGGCCTGCTGCGGGAAGCGTACCTCGCTTACCGATCCGCGGCTCATCGCGCTTCGTTGCGCAAAGAAAAATCCATCGTCGACGACACCCAGTTTCGCGATTTACGCGACGGTGTGCGTGCGATCTGGAAGCAATGGTTTGACCTGACGGATTGACCCGCAGGTCCTCAGCTCTGGGAGTATCACTGCCATGTCGATGGCTGTAAGAGACGGTTTTATCTGGTTGGATGGCGAACTGGTTCCCTGGCAGGAGGCCAAAGTGCATGTGCTGACGCACACCCTGCACTATGGCATGGGCGTGTTCGAAGGGGTGCGAGCCTATGAAACCGCCACGGGTCCGGCGATTTTCCGCCTGAAAGAACACACTGATCGCCTGTTCAACAGTGCTCACATCATGAACATGAAGATCCCGTTCACCAAGGACGAGGTCAATGCGGCACAGCTGGCGGCGGTGAAATCCAACAACCTGCCCCACGCCTACCTGCGCCCGATGGTGTTTTACGGAAGTGAAGGCATGGGGCTGCGCGCCCACAACCTGCAGGTCCACCTGATGGTGGCGGCCTGGGAATGGCCGGCCTACATGTCGCCGGAAGCCCTGGAGCTGGGCATCAAGGTGCGCACCTCCAGCTACACCCGCCATCACGTGAACATCACCATGTGCAAGGCGAAGGCCAACGGCAACTACATCAACTCCATGCTGGCCCTGAACGAAGCACTGTCCGGCGGCGCTGATGAAGCGCTGCTGCTGGACAATGAAGGCTATGTGGCAGAAGGCTCTGGCGAGAACATTTTCGTCATCAAGGACAAGGTGCTGTATACCCCGGAGCTGACGTCCTGCCTGGATGGCATTACCCGCAAGACCATCATCCAGCTGGCAGAAGAACGCGGTTACACCGTGCGTGAAAAGCGTATTACCCGTGACGAAATCTACGTGGCGGACGAAGCCTTCTTCACTGGCACGGCTGCCGAAGTGACCCCGATCCGCGAACTGGATGGTCGTATCATCGGCGAAGGCAAGCGTGGCCCGATCACTGAGCAGTTGCAGGCGGTGTACTTCGATCTGGTACGCGGCAAACTGGACGACCAGTACGGAGACTGGCTCACTTACGTGGGCTAAATCCGCGGATGTCTCAGACGCCGTCTGCCATCCTTGTCGTCGGCCCGTCCTGGGTCGGCGACATGGTCATGGCACAAACCCTGTTCTCTGAACTGCGTCGCCAATACCCTGAGTGTGCCATTGATGTGCTGGCGCCCGCCTGGTGCCGGCCATTGCTGTCGCGCATGCCGGAAGTGCGAGACGCTCTGTCGTTGCCGTTCGATCATGGTGACCTGAAACTGGGCGAGCGCCATGCGCTGGGTAAGCGTTTGCGTGGCCAGTATCAGCAAGCCTATGTGCTCCCCAATTCCCTCAAGTCGGCGCTGGTGCCCTGGTCGGCGCGGATCCCGGTGCGTACCGGTTGGCGCGGCGAAATGCGTTACGGCTTGCTTAACGATGTGCGCAAGCTGGACAAGGACGCCTACCCGTTGATGGTGCAGCGTTTTGTGGCGCTGGCGTTGCCTGCCGATGCGCCGGTTCCGGGTTTGGAAAGCATCAAGGCGCCGCACCTGGACGTGAGTGAAGATGCCCGCCGTGCGGCCATGGACAGCCATGGGCTGAATACTGACAAACCGGTGTTGGGGCTGTGCCCCGGTGCGGAGTTTGGCCCTGCCAAGCGCTGGCCGGAACATCACTATGCGGCGGTGGCGCAGCACTGGATCGATAATGGTGGTCAGGTATGGATCTTCGGTTCTGCCAAGGATAAGCCGGTGGCGGATACCATCGTCGATTCCCTGACCGACGAGAGCCGTGACCAGGCCGTGGTGCTGGCGGGTAATACCTCCCTGGAAGAGGCGGTAGACCTGCTTTCGGCCACCACGGCGGTGGTTAGCAATGACTCCGGTTTGATGCACATTGCCGCGGCGCTCAAACGGCCGCTGGTGTCGGTGTACGGTTCCACGTCGCCGGGCTTTACGCCGCCGCTGGGTGACCGGGTGGCCGTGGTACGATTGGGGCTGGAATGCAGTCCCTGTTTCAAGCGCGAGTGCCCGTTGGGGCATCTGGATTGCCTGCGCCAGTTGCCACCCTCGCAGGTAATTGATGCACTTCAGCAGCTTGAAACTGCCGATGCCTGACCGGTGAAGCCATGCGCGTGCTCCTGATCAAGACCTCTTCCATGGGGGATGTGATTCATACCCTGCCGGCCCTGACCGATGCGCTGGCGGCCGTCCCGACCCTGCAGGTTGACTGGGTGGTGGAAGAGGCCTTTGCCGAGTTGGCGCAACGCCATCCGGCGGTGGTCAATGTCTTTCCCTGTGCGCTGCGGCGGTGGCGCAAGCATCCCCTCAAGGCACGTCGGTCCGGCGAATGGGCCGCCTTCAAGGCAGCGCTACAAGCCGTTAAGTATGATGCGGTGATCGATGCTCAAGGGCTGATCAAAAGTGCTTTTGTCACTCGCCTGGCTCGCGGCCCGAAGTTTGGTCTGGACAAGCATTCCGCCCGTGAGGGGCTGTCTGCAAGAGTGTTGGATCATCCCCTGTCGGTGGTGCGGGGGCAGCACGCCATTCAACGTGTGCGCCAGCTGTTTTCGCAGGCGCTGAATTACCCCCTGCCTGACGCCGCACCGGACTATGGATTGCCTCGCGACCATGTCCCTGCCCCGCTCAGTCAGCCGGCGGAACTGGTGTTCTGTCATGGCACCACCTGGCCGACCAAGCATTACCCCGAGGGGTTCTGGCGGCAATTGCTGGAGCTGGCCACGGCAGAGGGGCACCGGGTGCACTTGCCCTGGGGGAATGACGAGGAGAAAGCCCGGGCCGAGCGCCTCGCTGCGGGGCTGGAGAGGGTCGCGGTGCTGCCGAAAATGGGGCTGGATTCCCTGACCGATAAACTGCTCGGGTGGGATGCCTTTATTGCTGTCGACACGGGCCTTGCCCACCTTGCGGCTGCCGCCGGCTTGCCCGGGGTGGCGCTGTATGGTCCCACCGACCCGGTGTTGACCGGTGTGCAGGGGGTCCGGGCGTCGTCACTGGCGGCCGACTTCCCCTGTGCCCCCTGTGTGCAGGAGAGTTGCACCTATCGCGGAGAGTTGGGTAAAGGGGTGGACCCGCCCTGCTTCAGTACCCTCAAGCCAGAAACTGTCTGGCGGGCGTTGCGGAGGCAGAGCCTGTGAAGTGCGTGATGGTGCTTTACCACTATTTCCCCTGGGGCGGGCTGCAACGGGATTTTGCCCGCATCGCCCGCGAGGCCGTTGCCCGTGGACATCAGGTCCAGGCGCTGGTGAGCGAATGGCAGGGCGAGCCCCTGCACGGCGTCACCATCACAACGGTGCCCGTACGGGGGCGAAGCAACCATGGAAGGATGGCTAGTTTTGCCGCAGGCGTGCAGCAGTATCTCGCTGAGGCCCCTCATGATCGGGTGCTGGGCTTCAATCGTTTGCCGGGTCTGGATGTTTATTTCGCTGCGGACAGCTGTTTTGCAGAACACGTGGCAGGCAAGCCTGGCGTGGTTCGCTGGTTGCCCCGTTATGCCACCTACCTGAAACTGGAGCAGCAGGTGGTCGCAGAGTCGGGGCCGCGGCTGTTGTTTCTGAACGAACACCAGCGAGATCAGTACCGGGCGCATTATGCCTTGCCGGAAAGTCGCTACCAGGTGTTGCCGCCGGGCGTGGAAGCGGATCGTCGTCGCCCGGCTAATCATGCGGCGTTGCGCGAACAGATTCGCACGGCACTGGGTGTCGCTTCGGGAGCGCCCTTGCTGTTATTTCTGGGCTCCGGTTTCAAGGTGAAGGGGCTCGATCGCGCGCTGGCGGCTTTCGCCACATTGCCGTCGCAGGCGCATTTGATGATTGTGGGCAATGACGAGGCCGCACCTTACCTGCGTGATCTGCAGGCGGCCACCCGTGAGCGAATTCATGTACTGGGTCCCCGTGATGACGTGCCCGCCCTGATGCAAGGGGCGGATCTGTTGTTGCATCCGGCCTATCGGGAGTCGGCGGGGATGGTGTTGCTGGAGGCAACGGTGGCCGGGTTACCGGTGTTGACCACGGATACCTGTGGCTATGCCCGCTATGTGCAGGAGGCAGGGTCTGGAGAGGTGATTGCCTCGCCGTTCGAGCAGGCTGCATTGAATGCGATGCTGCAGACCATGGTCGAGCGTGTGCCGGGTGAATGGCAGGCAAATGCGTTGCGTTATGCCGAGTCTCCGCAGTTGTATCAGCTTGCACAGAATGTGGTGGATGCGGTGGAGGTCGGGCGATGAAACTGTTTCTGCGCGATGACATGTCTGCCCTGTGGGGCGATGAGGACCCCTTTGAACAGGCGGCTGCCCAGCAAGGCGAGATTTTCCGTGCCCGCGAAGGTCGGCGCACGCTGCGATTCGTGGGAAACGGGCGCAGTTACTTCCTCAAGTATCACGCGGGTATCGGCTGGAAAGAAATTTTCAAGAATCTGACCCAGGGAAAGCTGCCGGTGCTTGGGGCCATGGATGAAGTCAGGGCGATCGAAGCGGTCAGAAATGCCGGGCTGGACACCATGACGGTGGCGGCCTTCGGCAGCCGGGGCGTTAATCCGGCCGGGGTCGAATCCTTTATCGTTACCGATGATCTGAGCGGTACCCTGAGCCTGGAAGACGTGGGCGAAGAATGGGTGTCCAGTGGGCACACTCCTGTGCTGTTCAAGCGCGCCTTGATTTTGCGGGTCGCACAGATCGCTCGCGATATGCATCGCGCCGGGATCAATCACAGGGATTTCTATCTGGCGCATTTTTTGATGCCGGAACAGGATGTGCGACGGGAAAACAGCGATGCACCCCTGTTCCTGATTGATTTGCACCGTTCCCAGGTGCGCCGGTCGGTGCCTCGTCGCTGGCAGGTGAAAGACCTGGGAGGGTTGTATTTCTCGACGGCTCGCTTTGGCATGACACGCCGTGATCTGCTGAGGTTCATCCGAGCCTATAGCGGCAAGCCATTGCGTGAGGCTCTGTCTGATGCGGGCCTTTGGCAGTCTGCCCGTCGCGAGGCAGAAAAAATCTATCGCCGTTATTTCGAAGTTGAGCCGCAATTGCCGCTACAGTTCAACGAACACCCGGGCAAGGATATATGATGGCCGTTCTTCCGCCCGTTTCCGTAGATACGCTGCTGGCGGATCGCGCTCCAGCCCTTCCCGCAGTGCTGCAACTTCCGTCTGGCGACGTGGTGTTGCGCTCCCTTCTCCGGTTTATGCCGGAACGGCGGGCCATATTTTCGGGCGAGCGAGCGGATGGCACGGCGGTCATTATCAAGGTGTTTTCTGACGCGACACGCTCCCGTCAGGAGTTTGATGCCGAAAAAAAACGACTGGCAATATTGCAGGCCCGCAAGGTGGCAGCCACCCGCGTTATTGCAGAAGCCTCATTCCCGGGTGGGGCGGTCCTGTTGCTCTCTCACCTGGGTGAGCAGTCGGCAAAGGACTGCCTGTCGCAGGGAAAAGAGAAAAATGTCGGTATTGCTCTCCAGTTAGTCGCCTTGACGGCAGAGATGCATGACCGTGGTCTGATCCAGAAAGATATCCATCTGAATAATTTCATGCGCTACCGGGACGACTGGCATGTCATTGATGCCGGTGCCATTGAGTGTCAGGAATCATCGATAACCGGTTCGAAAGCACTGGAAAATCTCAGTCTGTTACTGGCCCAGTTTCCTCCGCTGAGCCTGCCAGTAGCCAGTGACGTAGCCAAGGCATACGGCGACCGGTTTTCATCTCGTGAAATCTCCCAGAACCTGGCCAGGGTAAGACGCAAGCGGCTACGAAGTCTGGTAAAGAAATCCCTGCGTGATTGCACCGAGTTTCAGCGTGTTGAGCGTGGTGTGCTGGCGGGCATGTGCCGACGCGAAGACCTCACGGCTGTGGAAGCATTGCTGGCTGAGGGGGTGGATGCGTCGTTGCTGCAGGGGGAATGTCTCAAGGACGGTAACAGTGCTACGGTCTGGCGAGCCGCGCCGGGTGCTGAGACAGTCGTTATCAAGCGATACAATCTGAAAAGTCTCACCAAACGGTTGGCTCGGCAGTTCCGTAGCCGTGCCAGAAATTCGTGGATGAATGCGGCTTTTCTGAATTTGGTGCATGTCAGTACACCGCGCGCGCTGTGTTGGTTGTCCGAAAAACAGGGGCCGTTTGTTGGCAGGGAATATCTTGTCTGCGCCAACGTAAATGGAAAGATGCTGCCCGAGCTGTGTGAGCAGGGTGGGGTGGAGCGCGAGCAGGCCCTGAAACAGATGGCGGATTTCTTTGCCACCATGTTGTTGATGCGCTTTAGTCATGGGGATAGCAAGTACACCAATTTCCTGTTTGTAGAGGGTGAGCTGCAGGTGATCGACCTGGATGGCATGGTGCGATTCGCCGGCCAGAATCTGGAGAAAGACCTGGCGAGCCAACGACGGCGCTTGTTCGAAAGTTGGCGTCCCAGGGAATCTCTGGCCCCAGCAGCAATGAAAGAATTTGATGATTTTTATCAGGCTCGCCTGAAGACAATAGAGAGTTGGTTATGAAGACCCTGGTCGTGTCCACGGATGGAAAACTGATGGTAACTCGCCCGCTATGGGCAGCGGCACGGCAGTTTTTCGATTTCGATCACGTGGAAGTAACCCGTGAGCATGGTCTGGAAGCGTATTTTAATGAGGCGGACTTTTCAGGTTATGACCGTGTGATTGCGGATACCAATCTGCGCAGACTGGGGCGGCGCTACCAGTGTCTGAAACGTGCGCCAGGGCTCGTGGTGTTTGATCATGACGTTTGCCAGAACAATGTCAGAACCAGTGAGTGGTATCGTCGTTACCCGGCGGTGCTGAGGGACCTGGGTGAGGTCCGGATTATCGTGTCTGGGTCGGCGCTGGCGGAACAGTTACAGGAAGAAGGAATTGATGCCTGTTACCTTCCTAAAGGGTACGACGATACCGTGATCCAGCCCGTTGATACTCCTCGTACCGAAGACTGTGCGTTTGTCGGTCGTGTGAAAAACAAGGTCTACAAGGCGCGTAAACGTTTTCTGCTCCGGCAGGAGAAGCTCGGCAAGGTGGCGTTACTGCGCGCCGAGCCAGGCGAAGCCTATAATCGGCTCCTCAACCAGATCCGTTTTTTTGTGAGCGCGGATATTGGTTTCGGCGAGTACATGATCAAGAATTTCGAAGCGATGGCTGCGGGGTGTGTGCTGGTGGCCTGGCGACAACCACCACAGGAGCAGCAGGCGCTGGGTTTTGTAGAGGGCGAGAATGTACTGTTATACAGCAGCGAGGCTGAGCTGCATGACAAACTGACCTGGCTGCACGCCAACCCGGACAAGGCTGATGCCATCGCCCGGGCCGGTCAGCGGCTGGTTTCGCAGCAGCACACCTGGACCGAACGGGCCAGATGCTTTCCCGCCTTGCTGGCGCCGGCGATCCGGCAGGCCCCTGCCGTGAACTGGATAGATAAATGGAAGATTATGGGGGCAGGAAAATGAGTGCACGCAACCTGCATGTTGTCGGTTGTCCGCGCAGCGGGACGACGCTGATGGCGGAAATGCTGGTGGCCTGTTACCCCCATGAGGCGCATTCCGAACATGAAGAAACCCTGTTTAAAGTGGCGCCCCATGCGGAAGGCATAAGGCTGTCAAAAAAGCCCAATGACATCCTGTGGATGGCCCCGGTTCTAAAGCGGGATCCATCGCTCCACGTCATTGCGATGCTGCGGGATCCGCGTTCGGTGATTTGCAGTATGCACAAGGCCTGGCCTGGTATGTATTTCTGCAACTACCCGGTATGGAAGCGGGCAGAGAAAGGGGCTGCGGGCATTGCCGATCACCCCAGGGTGTTGCTAATACGCTATGAAGATCTGGTTCGTGATCCCATGGCAGTACAGGCGCAGATCGAGCAGCGATTCCCCTTTCTGGAGAGAGGCCACGACTTCAGTCGTTTTCACGAGGTGGCTCAGTCCGGTGAAGATGCCCAGAATGCGCTGGGAGGCGTGAGGGAAGTGGATCAATCCCGGATCGCGGGCTGGACGTCGCACCTTCCGCGGCTTAAGCAGCAGGTGGAGCGTTATCCAGAGTTGGTAACGGATCTGGTGCGCCATGGCTATGAAAAGGATGATCAATGGCTGGACCTCTTGAAGGATGTCCAGCCGGAAAACTTCCCTTGTCGTTATTCCGATTCATCGGAGTTCTGGAAGCATCTGGAACAAAAGCTCCGTTTTGCCGGGAAGCGTAGGCGTTACTTCAAGGCGAGAGGATTGTAGTCATGCAACAGTGGCGTGAGAGCCTGTTTCTCGGGTTGGCGAATCATCTCCCGAGGCTGAAGTTCAGTGACAAGATTCGCTGGTTGCTACTCAAGGCCGCAGGGTTTCGTATGGCTGGTCGTTCGACGGTGTATGGTCCTGTGGTTCTGCGGCCAATTGGGGGGGCGACCAGAGTGACGATTGGCAAAGGCTGCTTCATTAACACGGAGGTTCGATTTGCCTGCCCCAAGGCCCCGATCACATTGGGCGAGTGCTGCCGTATTGGCCCTCGGGTGTGCTTTGAAGGCGCCCAGCACAGCTTGTATTTGAATGACGACGAACGTCGCGGTACGACCGGGGCGCCGATCACCGTTGGCAGGGATGTCTGGATTGGTGCCGGCGCGATTGTGACGGCGGGAGTTGAGATCGGCGATGGGGCGGTTGTTGCGGCGGGGGCAGTAGTAACCCGGTCGGTGCTGCCCTTTACTCTGGTGGGCGGTGTGCCCGCCAAAGAGTTAAAAGATCTTAGTCAGCGTCCCGCTGATCACTAAAGGCTTTTTCGCGGCCATCGGTATCGCTGGCCAAGTTCCCTCAGATACAACTCGATCTTACGCAGTGTTCGGCTGTTATCTTTTTGTTTGTGTTTCCGGTTTTTGTTCTTCTGTCGCCCTGTTTCGAGGTTGGACTGACTGGACTGAACCGAGCAAAGCCCCGCCGCCTTGGGTACGACAGCAAACATATCCAGATCTTTCTTTATCCATCCACCGGAAACAAAGTCGTCGGCTGGCAGATGAAACGTTTCGCTGAGTTCCAGCAGCTTCTTCGCGCCTTCAGGGGTCAGCATATAAGCGGCAAGACAGTAAGCCCTGCGATTGGCAAATTTGGCTAACCGAAAGGTCTCATCCAGTCTCTGCTGTTGCCACACAGACGGGACGCACTTCGAGTAATAGAGCATGGCGAGTTCCCATCGCCTGGTTGGCACAGATAATAGCTCGCATACTTTTGCGGAATCTTGATCAAGCTTGGCGTCGCCCTCAAGAATTAGTGAGGGTTGATTGGATCGTGCTGCTTCTTTCCATGCATTCCGATGACTCAGGAAACAGCCAATTTCCCCAGGAGACAAGTCTCTACCCAGGATTGATTTGGACTTTTGGTGGTTAAAGCCGGCTTCATGCCAGCGATTTTGTGGGACGGGCGGGGAGGTCCGGACCAGCTTGTAGTGTAAACCCAAGCCAGACAGCATCTCGTCGAGATGCTTGCGCCGCTCAATCTCGGTGGGTTGTGCGATTGCCAGGATGTTAAAAGGCTGTTTACTGGGCGGCATCAGGTCTCCCGCTCTTGGGTTTACAGGTCAAAAACAACATGAGTAACGGAAGCCACGTATACAGCCAGAAACTATTTGGTGGACGAACCGGGTACACCCCCTCAAAGCATTGGGCTGTGAGCCCAAATAACAGTATATAAAGCCAAATGCTTCCGGTGGATGGTTTTTTGCCATGCTGTCTGACAGATGCAATGACCAGGCAGATAAACAGCCCCAGACTGATTAGCCCGCCCCTGAGGACCAGGGCGAAATACAAGCTGTGAGGTTCCAGTTTCTGATTCAGGGTTTCAGAGAAGATGGTAATGCTACCGGACAGGCCCGCGCCCCACAGCCAGTGGAAACCGGGGTTCTTGTCCAAAAATTCCATCCACAAGGAGGGGCGGTGTGTCAGTAGCCTGTCCGCATTCAGCATGCCGCCCGCCATCAGTAAAAGAATGATGATGCCGGTGAAGGCAACAGTGAGCATCCATAAGCAAGCCAGGCGTGATTTGCCTAGCTCAAACAACACGGCAAAGGGAAGGGCGACGGCCAGAGCCAGCATGGCTGAGCGGCTATAGGCAAAGTAGATGGCAAACAGGAAGGGGATAACAACCAGGGCCCCGATTGCAGAAGGTTTCTTTATCAGATGAACCGTCAACAGGAGTAATCCAACTGACAAAGCGAGTCCGGCTTCGTTCGGGTTGTCGGCGAGATTGCCAAGCCCCGGGGTGCCGTGGGGCAGTTGGCCGCTCTGGCTGAGCGCCACAAAGTAAAGCGCCAGCGCGGTGATGCTGCTTGCTAACAGGAGGGTGGGTAACGCCTGATAAATGTTGGGCCAGCGACACGACAGATGATAGACCGCTAGCGCGAGACTGAGCACTAACAGCACGCCCTTCAGATTTTTTCGCAACGTATCTACTACATCAGTGGCTACCCAGGCAGAGGGTAAGTACAGCAATACCAGTACCAGCAGAAGCCAAAGCAGTCGACGGTTGTTAGACAGGTAATAGGATCGGAAGTGAAAAAAGCTGAAATACAGTGTGGGTAGTATCAGCCCGATATACAGCGTCAGGTATTGCGACTTGCTGGAGGGGGCCAGGAAGAATCCGCAGACATAAAGCAGCAACCCAAAGAGTAGCCACAAAGAGAAAAAGTGCTCGATTCGTGAATTGGAGAGAGTCATTAGTAGCGTTTGGGCTGCCCTGCGGGTTGATGCTTGAAACGTTTATGTACCCATAAATACTGCTCAGGCTGCTTGCGCACATAGTGTTCGATTGTGCGGTTGATGCGGGCGGTATCCTGTTCGTCGTCGCCGCAGGGGAACCCCTCCAGTGCCGGACCAAACTCGATTTCGTACTGCCCGCCGGGTAACCGGTAGTGGGCACAGGGAACAACCGCAGCGTTGCCCATTCTGGCAATGCGGGAGGTAGCGGTAATGGTGGCGGCGGGGATGCCGAAGAAAGGAACAAACACGGCGTGGGCAATGCCGTAGTCCTGGTCAGGGGCATACCAGAGGATCTGGCCATTCTTGAGGAGTCGCACCATCTGGCGAATGTCAGAGCGCTTTACCGAGCTTGCCATGTAATTGCTGCGCCCCTTATTGATCAGGCGGTCAATGACCGGGTTGTCATTGGGACGATAGACACCATGGAAATCCACTCCGTAGCCGAGTAACCGGCTCCCCACATCCAGGCTGTTGAAATGCATGCCCAGCAGTAAAACTCCGCGCCCTTCGGCTTGCGCCTTCTCGATGTGCTCCATGCCTGTAATGGTGAGGCGTTTATCCAGATTGATGCGGTGGTTGCTGAAGCTGCCAGCCATTTCCAGAATGGCTTCGCCGGTACTGATGACGCTGCGTTTTGCCAACGCTTCCTGCTCTTCGCGAGACAGTTCCGGAAAGCACAGGCGGATATTGGTGAGGGCAATATGGCGCCGTTTTTTGACAAGGTGCCAGCCCAGGTGGCCAACGCCGCGCCCGGTGGCGAGCAGCATATTCCAGGGCAGTTGCCCGACCAGCCAGAACAAAACGATTCCTATCCAGCTGGGGATGAGCCGCGGATCTGACAGGCGTGTGGGGCGTTGTTTTCGTTTTCCCATGGAGGTCTCGGCTGGTTAGCGCAGGGCTGGCTGGGCGGAAGGCCGCTCGCACAGGCGAGCACAGAGAAGCGCAAGAGGAAGCCACAGGCTCAACCAGCTGGCATGGAAGGGGGCAATCAGGTATGAACCTGCAGCAAAGGCCATGCACAGCCCGGGGAGAGCGGCAATGGTGTAGGCGTTGCCGCCCTTCCAGAATTCCTGGCGTTGGATCAGTCCGGCGATCGGGCTGGCCCAGCTGGCGATGAACAGGATAAGGCCGATTAGCCCGAGGTTGTGTACCAGCAGAAGGAAGATGTTGCGAGGATGGGCAAGCACTTCCAGTTTGTCAGCATGGTGAGCCACCACGCCATTAAGGTTTTCCTGGTTGAGGCCAGTGCCAACCAGAGGGTTCAGGAAATATTTGCTCAGTGCGACATCGCTGCTGCCTTGAACCATCAGGTAGAGCGCTGCGAGTACCGGGATGATTGCCAGCCAGTGACGGGGGCTGCGTGCCACGATCCAGGCCACAATCAGCAACAGGCTCATCAGTCCCAGGGGCAGGGAGACGAGCCCGATAAAGACAATCCCGACGGCGGCGCCGACCAATCGGCGGGCACCCTTGCCGTTTGCGCCTTCATCCAGCCCTTGTGCCACCAGAATAAAGGTCGGGGCGACCATGGCCATCAGCGCCATGGAGGGATCCAGTGAGGGCAGACGGAAAATCAGGTTGGCGGGTTCGCTGAACAGTGGGCTGCTGAGCGGCTGTGTCGTGTAATAACTGATGATCACCATAAAGCCGACCACCATGGCACACAGGGCCCCGTTGGCCATGGCCTGACGGAAGGTGTTGCGGAAATACATGTGCAACCAGCGGAAAATACCCACCATAACCACGATCTGTACCACGCCCCGGACGGTCCGTGAGGTGTTGGGCTCGTCGGCCCAGGCCATGCTCAACAGTGCCCAGCCCAGCAGAAGATACAGGGGGACCAGTAAGGGGGACGCCATCAGCCGGTAATCCCCGCTGACAATGGCCCGGGTCAGCAGGGTGAGGGACGGCAGGAAGAACAGTACGTCCAGCACATTGAGCAGACCAATGCGGGAATTGAACAGAAAGGTGCCGCTGAACATGACGGCGAAGGACAGGGTCAACCACCAACGTAACCAGCGTCCTTGCATGATGTTGGGGGGTAAAGGTGGCATAGGGGCCTGTCGCTCCATGGTAGTGGTTAGCCGCATGATACCCCGTGAACCAGGGTGTTGGCATGTTGCGGTGCGCAAGTTTAATGGCTCGGCTTGCGGGCATCCAGCTCTGTGCCGGTTGGGCGCCTGATGTTGTGCCCGCTATGCTACACTGCGCCGAAATCCGGCTCTGTTGTGTTTTGGAGACCCTATGCACAATCCGCACATTCCTGCTCTTGCCAAGGCCCGTGTTCTGGTGGCCGGTGACGTCATGCTTGATCGCTATTGGCATGGTCCCACGGGACGGATTTCGCCGGAAGCGCCCGTGCCGGTGGTGCGGGTTACCGAGCTGGAAGATCGCCCGGGCGGGGCGGCGAACGTGGCCTTGAACATGGCCGCGCTGGGCGCGCGTGCCGAGCTGGTGGGGGTCACCGGGGAGGATGAAGCCGCAACCATACTGGAAGAACGACTGAACGCCGCCGATGTGGGATGCCATTTCCAGAAGGTGGCCGGGCTGCCAACCATTACCAAGCTGCGGGTGATCAGTCGCCAGCAGCAATTGTTGCGGCTGGATTTCGAAGAAGCGTTTCACGACCAGGACCCCGCGCCCTTTGCCGAGAAGGTCAAAGCCCAGCTGGCCCATTGCGGCGCACTGGTGTTATCGGACTATGCCAAGGGTGCCCTGCGTGATTGTCAGGGGCTGATTGCACTTGCCCGCGAGGCCGGCGTGCCGGTGCTGGTAGACCCGAAGGGGACGGATTTCAGTCGCTACCGCGGGGCCACCCTGCTAACCCCTAATTTGAGCGAGTTTGAAGCAGTTGCCGGGCCGGTGAAAGACGAGCAGGACCTGATCAACAAGGGGCAACAACTGATCCGGGAGTTCGATCTGCAGGCGCTGCTGGTGACCCGCAGCGAGAAGGGAATGACCCTGCTGCGCGACGGCAAGCCGGAACTGCATTTGCCGGCCCGGGCCCGAGAGGTGTTCGATGTCACCGGCGCCGGTGACACGGTGATTTCCGTACTGGCGGCCTCGCTGGCGGCGGGGGCACCCATGGAAGATGCTGTGGCGCTGGCCAATATTGCTGCCGGTATTGTGGTCGGCAAGCTGGGCACGGCGGTGGTCTCTGCGCCTGAGTTGCGCCGTGCGGTGCACCAGGAGGGTGGCTTTGGTCGTGGGGTCATGAGTGAAGAGCAACTGTTGATTGCCATTGAGGATGCGCGTGCCCAGGGGGAGAAGATCGTGTTCACCAATGGCTGCTTCGACATCATCCATGCCGGCCACGTGGGCTATCTGGATTCCGCCCGCCGCCAGGGCGACCGTCTGGTGCTGGCGGTGAACGGAGATGACTCCATCCGCCGCCTGAAAGGCCCTGGCCGCCCCATCAACCCTCTGGATCGCCGCATGGCCGTCCTCGCTGCGCTGGAAGCGGTGGACTGGGTGGTCGCCTTCGATACCGATACCCCTGAGCCACTGCTGGAAGCCATAAAGCCGGACGTGCTGGTGAAAGGCGGCGACTACAGTGTGGAAGAAGTGGTCGGCCACGAGTTTGTGAAGGGCTACGGCGGAGAGGTGAAGGTGCTCGACTTTATTGATGACATCTCGACGACGAAAATCGTGGAACGAATCAAGAAAGACAGTGAATAGTTAATAGTGAACAGTTAACAGCTGCGCGAGCAGCCTTTTTTGATTTTTCAAACGCAAGAGGCCGCGCCTACTCCTTGGGCGCGGCCTCTTACGTTTCAACATGCAGAGCGCGAGCACGCGTCGCTGTTAACTGTTCACTATTAACTGTTAACTGCCTTTCCTGTGTTTTGCCGGTGTCACCCCCGTCCACCGTTCAAACGCTCGCACGAATGCTGCGGATTCACTGTAGCCCAGTAGTTCTGCGATGTCGGCGATGCTTCGGTCGGAGTCGGCCAGATAACGTTTTGCCTTGTCTTCACGGACCTTGTCCATGATGCCTTGGTACGGGTGGCCTTCCTTGCTGAGTTGTCGGCGAAAGCTGCGTTCCGGGATGCTGAAGGCCTGGGCGACCTGTTCGGCAGTGGGGAAGCTGCGGGCGAACAGGTTCAGATAGGCACCAACCCGGGCCGCCAGGTCATCAGTGGGGGCTTCGCGGCGGGCGAGCATAGCGTCGCACTGTTCGCGGTACATGTCCTGTGCCATGCGGTTATAACCTGGCAGGCGAATGGCCATGTCCTCGTTGCGGATCACTGCCTTGCAGTGGGGCTGGTCATAGCGGATCGGGCAGCCAAAATAGGCCTCGAAGCGGTCGGCACAGCGCGGGCGCGGGTAGGGCATCCACACTTCGACGGGTTTCAGGTTCAGGTTGAGTTGGGTCTGGATGTCGTTGACCAGCTTGAAGGTGCCGACCATGTCCCGGTCGATCAGGGTGCGCGACACTTCCGGCGGCAGCGGGATCGGGTAAAGCTCCAGGGCGGTGGTGTGTTCGCCGGGGATCAGGGCGATTTCGCCGTAGAGGTAGGTCAGGGCCTGATATTGCACCCCGAACTGAAACCCTTGAAAGGCGGTTTCGCTGGTCATCAGCAGCATGGCCAGTTGTCCGTAACCGGCAAACCCGAAGCGGCTGCCCATTTCGAACCCCAGCATGGGGTCGTCGACCTGGGGTAGTAGCTCGGTGAGGATCAGCAGTTCCCGGTCACGGCCGATCTCACTGCTTGGGTCCAATTTGTCCTTATCCAGCCCATGACGGGCCAGCACCGGGCCACAGTCGATCCCCTTCTCGGTCTCGAGCAGTTCGATGGTATAGATGAGGGCAAGAATGGAGCGTGCTGACATTGGCCGAAATTATCAATTTTTGGTCAGGTTAACACGTATTCACAGGGGGCTGGCAAGGCTAGAGTGCTGCCATCAAGGGAACCGCTGAGCATGCAAGGCGTTATTCAGAGGTTCCCGAGGAGCCCGTGAGCGTCCCGAGGAGAATACCAATGACAAGTCAGGCCCGTATCAACGTTAAAACCCGTCGCGTCAAAGTCGCCATTGTTGGCGGCGGCTTCGGCGGCCTGTGCATGGCGATCAAGCTGCGTGAGGCCGGCATCGATGATTTTGTGATTCTGGAAAAAGGCGATGGCCTGGGGGGGACCTGGTACCACAACAGCTACCCGGGCGCGGCCTGTGATGTGCAGTCGCACATGTATTCCTTCTCGTTTGAAGCGAACCCGGACTGGAGCCATCGCTACAGCGGGCAGCAGGAGATTCACGATTACATTCAGGGAGTGACCGACAAGCACAACATTCGTCAGTTCACCCGCTTCAATGCCGAGGTGACCGGTGCCCATTTTGATGACCAGGCCGCCCTGTGGACCCTGAATCTGGCCGACGGCAGCCAGCTGATCTGTCAGCATTGGGTGCTGGCCAGCGGGCCGCTGCATGTGCCGTCCTTCCCCAACTTCAAGGGCATGGAGAACTTCAAGGGCAAGATCATTCACTCCGCCCAGTGGGATCACGATTACGACATGAGCGGCAAGAAGGTCGTGTCCATCGGTACCGGTGCCAGTGCGATCCAGTATGTACCCCATGTGGCGCAAGAGGCCGGTCATCTGACGGTGGTGCAACGGACCCCGCCGTGGATCATCCCCCGCGACGAGCGTGCCTACTCTGGCATGAGCAAGTGGTTGTTCCGCCGGGTGCCTGCCCTGCGCCAGCTGCATCGTTTGCGCCTGTATCTGAGTAATGAAGCCCGGGTACTGCCGATCTTCAACCCGCGCATTGCGCGGCTGGCCGAGCCCGCTCTGAAGGCCTTTATCCACTATCAGGTGAAAGACAAGGAAACCGCTCGCAAGCTGGTGCCCAATTACACCCTGGGGTGTAAGCGCATTCTGATCTCCAATGCCTATTACCCGACCTTTAACCGCGATAACGTGGCGTTGGTGACTGAAGGGGTGAAGGAAATCCGTGAGAACAGCGTGGTGTTCAGCGATGGTTCCGAGCAGCAGGCGGATTGTCTGGTGCTGGGCACCGGCTTTGTGGTGGACCCGCGGATCTACATGAAGGATTTCGAGATTACCGGGCTGCCCGGGCGCCGTTTGCAGGACGACTGGAAAGACGCGGCCCAAGCCTATCTCGGCACGACCGTGAGCGGTTACCCGAACATGTTCCAGCTGGTGGGGCCGAATACCGGCCTGGGCCACAACTCCATTATCTTCATGATCGAAAGCCAGGTGCGGTACATCATGGATGCCATCGGCAAGCTGGATGCCCGAGGTGATGCCTGGCTGGATGTGAAGCAGGAAGTGCAGGATCGCTACAACGACAAGCTGCAGGACGAGCTGAAAGGCACCGTGTGGCAGAACGGCGGTTGCACCAGCTGGTACCAGCAGGCGGATGGCCGCAATACGGCCCTGTGGCCCCATGCAACGTTCCAGTTCATGGCTCGCACCTGGAATGTGAACATGAAAGATTACCGTTGGCAGCCGGCGGTTAAAAACCCTGCTGCGGTGGGTGCCGCCAGAGTATAGTGGCCGGTTCGCCTTGTGAACCAGGCTCCAACGGTGGTTTTCGTACTGCTGGAGCCTGGCTTGCAAGGCCCGGATTTACTGGTTGCAGGACACTGGCGAGCTTTGTTGATAAAGCCGAAGCGCGGCGTCCATCTTTTCTCCCAGCATTTCAATGCGCGATTCGTGATTGGGGTGAGTAGACAGAAACTCCAGCGGTTGTGCGCCGCTGGCGGCGGCCATGTTGCGCCATAGCTGGGTGCTTTGTCGGGGATCAAAACCGGCGCTTGCCATTAACTCCAGTCCCATCACATCGGCTTCTTCTTCGTGAGCGCGGCTGAACGGCAGGGCAATGCCCAGCCAGGCGCCGACGCCCAATGCCTGCAGGATATTCTCGGTATCCGCGTCCCCTTCACTGAACAGCCCGATCAGAAACAAGACAGCCTTGATACCCAGTTCCTGGGTCAGGCGCTCGTTGCCGTGGCGTGCCAGAACATGGGCAATCTCATGGCCGATCACGGCGGCCAATTGCGCATCGTTATTGGCGACCTGAAGCAGCCCTTCATTGACGCCGATTTTGCCGCCAGGCAATGCGAAGGCGTTAGGGGTGGCATCGGCAAAGACCACAATCTCCCAGCTGTCTGGCAACGGCGAATCCGGAAAACGTGCCGGGATGCGGCTTATCAGATACTCAGCGACACACTGAACCTGGCTGTTGGCGTTGTCATTCTGGCTGGCAGGCAGTTGCTGCTGCATTTGCACGAAGGCTTGCCGGCCAAAGTCGGCCATCAGGGTGTCCGGCACCAGAGCCAGTTGTTCACGGCCGGTAGGTGTGTTGTCGCAGCCGGATAAAACCAGAAGCGAGAGTAGTAGAAGCCAGGGTCGTTGCACGGCGCATTGCCAGGTTGCGGGTCGAACATTCACGGTAACGTAGCGCGGCGGGCTTGGGTAGCCGGTGGGCGGGGAGCGGAAACGAAAAAGGCCTCGCGAAGCGAGGCCTTTTCGAAGATGGTGCCCGGAGGCGGAATCGAACCACCGACACGGGGATTTTCAATCCCCTGCTCTACCGACTGAGCTATCCGGGCAATCAGGGCGCGTATTAAAGCCGCTGGAGACGGGTGCGTCAAGCCATGCGGGTTTATTTGTTCGCATCGTGAGCAACGGGGGTGTAACCCTCGGCTTTTTCGTAGCTCTCGTTGTTCAGAAAACGATCACGTTGTTCGTCGAGAAAGGTCTTGGCCTGTGGGTCCATCACGTTCAGGTGTTTCTCGTTGATCAGCATGGTCTGCTCGTGGAGCCATTCCTGCCAGGCTTTCTTCGACACGTTATCGAAAATGTCCTGCCCCTTCGGGCCGGGGAAGGGGGGGCGATCGAGTCCTTCCAGTTCGCTCTGGTATTTGCGGCACAGTACCGTGCGGCTCATGGCAACTCCGTGGCTGTGTGAGTGTGTTGGGGACTATAACATGCGTGGCTGGCGCGGTGCGTCCAGCGTGGCCAGCAGCTTTTTCACCGGTGCGGCCAGTCCGAGCTTGCCGGGGGCCTGGGGATTCACCCAGCGACCGTCTTCGAGGCTCGTCGTGTCGCGGGTGCCTGCCGCCTGCACGGTCACTTCCAGTGGTGAAATATCCAGGTGGTAGTGGCTGAAGGTGTGACGAAACGACGCGAGCGGCTGCGGCGCGTCTACCGCGGAAAAGGCGCGGGCGTTGAGGGCCTCGGCCAGTGGGTGTTCCGTCTCGGTCTGGGGGAAACACCAGAGCCCGCCCCAGATGCCTTGCTGCGGGCGTTGCTCCAGCCAGACCCGTCCTGTCGGGTCTCGCAGAATGAGCATGATGGTGGCGCGGACGGGCAGGGCTTTTTTCGGTTTCTTGCCGGGGTAATCCTGCGGATTACCGTTGGCGTGGGCCTGGCATCCGCGCTGGAGGGGGCAGGCGCCGCAGTCCGGGGTGCCTCGACGGCACAGGGTGGCGCCCAGATCCATGATTGCCTGGGTGTAATCCGCCAGTCGGGTATCGGGAGTGTAATACTCGGACAGCTCCCATAGGCGGGTTTCTACCGGTTTCTTGCCGGGCCAGCCGGGTACCGCATGATAGCGGGCCAGCACCCGTTTCACATTGCCATCGAGGATGGCGGCGCGCACCCCGCGGCTCTGGGCAAGGATGGCACCGGCGGTGGAGCGGCCAATGCCGGGCAGGGTGGCCACTTCGTCCACGGTGTTGGGGAACTCTCCCTGATAATTTTCCAGCAGCTGCCTGGCGCACTTGTGCAGATTGCGCGCGCGCGCGTAGTAGCCCAGCCCGGTCCACAGGTGCAGCACTTCATCCTGCTCGGCCAGGGCCAGGGTTTGTACATCCGGGAAGCGTTTCATGAAGCGCTCGAAGTACGGGATCACCGTGGCGACCTGGGTCTGCTGCAGCATGATTTCAGAGATCCACACCTGGTAGGGCGTGCGCGGATGCTGCCAGGGCAGGTCCTGGCGACCGTGCTGGTCGTACCAGGCCAGCAGTGCCTGACTGAAACGTTTTGGGCTAAGAGATTCGATGGGCATCAGGTTCTGGATGGTAACGGCGGATGGGCTTTCGCCCATTTCCGCCCTACACGTGATTTTGGTTTTTGGCGTGCAGTGTGCCGCCTCTTTTATTTAAACAGCTTTTTCAGGCCATCCTGGAGTTGTTTGTTGACCTCTTCCTTGGCTTTCTTCTGGGCGGCATCCTTGATGACTTCTTCGGCGGTATCGCCTTCGCCTTCAATGCCCAGTTTATCCTTCAGCTTGTCCTGGGTGGCCTTGGCGGCGACCTGTTTGCCGATGTCCTTGAAGCCATCCTTGTCGGGGCCGCACCACTTGGCTGGGCTGCCCGCCAGGTTGCCTTCGCAGCGCAGAGGCCAGGTGGTGCCCTCCAGGTACTTGGATTTGCCGAGTTCCGGGGACTGCATGCCAATCTTCAGATCGAAATCCTGATTGAGGATATTCATCCAGCCGTTGCCGCTAATCTCGCCTTTGCTGAGGGTCGCGTTGAGGCTGTCCAGATAGGCGACATTCTTGTCCAGCCGCGCTTTGGAGGCGAGATCAAGGATCTTGGTATCTTCTGACAGGGCGGAGGGCAGTTTACCGGATTCCTGCCCGGGGATGAGCGCGGTGGCAAGCCCCTGGAACTGGCCAAGCATGTCGTTCACGCCGCCGACCAGAGTGTGGTACAGGTTCAGGCCGCGCACAGTGGCATCGGTCAGATTCAGGTCGATATTGCCCTTGGCGGAGTTCATCAGTGCTTTCTCGCTGTTGCCGCTGGCGCTGTAGTTGCCTGACATGGAGAAAATGCCTTTGGCCAGATCGTCTTCCAGGGCCATCTGGGCAATGGGCTGGATTTGCACGGTGCGGATCGTGTTGCTGGCGGACAGTTTCGGGGTGCTGCCGGAGGCGTCAAGGGTGGCGTTGGCACTGAAGTTGCCGCCGAGAGTGCTGCCGGTGGCCTGGGTCAGTTTGAGGACACCGTTTTTCGCGGTGACCGCAAATTTCATGTCGCTGGCATTGATGCCGTCGTAGCTGAGTTGGCCAATGGCCAGCTTGCCGTCCAGCAGCAGCGGACGCAGGGTGTCCACCGGAATCAGCTCTTCCTCGCTGAGGCTGTTGGTGCCGCCGGTCTTGCCGCCGCCGGCGGCAGCGGTGACGGGCTCTTCGGTGTCGCCGGCCGGCGGCATGTAGCCATCCAGCGCAATCTTGTCGAGGATCAGATCGAAGACGATCTTGCCGCTCTCCAGGCTGGCCAGACCGGCGCTGCCGCTGAGCGTGCTGTCGTCCAGGGTGATCTGCAACGGGCTGACCATGATGCTGCCGGGCTCGCCGCCAAGGGTGGCATCCAGAGCGACTTTGCTCAGGGCCTTGTCATCGCTGGTCTCGATGGGCGCTTCGCCAATGGCTTCCAGTGCCTTGTTGGCATCGAACGGCTCGGTGGTGAGCTTGCCGCTGAGCTGGAGATCGCCGGTCAGGGCTTTGACGTCCACATTGCCGCGGGTTTGCGTGCCCGCGGCGGTTAGCAGCAGATCCTTGATGCTGAGGGTGTCTTCATTGAGGTTTACATCCAGATTCTGCTCCAGATGCACCTCCACCGGCATGGTGGTGGCGCCGGCAATGTTGGCGTCCAGCTTCATCGGGTTAAGAACAAAGTGGCTGTTGTCGATATCTGCTGCCAGCACGGTGTCCAGATTCAGGTCCACGCGCATATCGCTCTGGTCCTGATAGCGCAGGGACATCTGCAGCGGAAACGGCGCGTCCAGGTTCACGTCCTGGGCGTTCAGATTGAAATGCTCTACCACGATGTCGGTGCCATCGGCGGTGTTGCGATAGCGGACCTTGCCATCGGTGACGGCCACACTGGGAATGGTCAGTGGGATATCCATGCTGCCGCTGCTGGTGTCGTCTTCAGCTGGGTTTTCTTCAGCGGCGGTTTCTGCCTCGGTTTGCGGGCCAATTTGTTCCCAGTTGGCACCTTCCGGGCTATCGACCAAGTTCACTTCGACACCGCTGATGCTGATGCCATCCATTTCTACTTGCCCATAGAGCAGGGGGAGCACGGCCACGCTGAGGCTGGCGTCATTGAGGGCGGCGAACAGGTCGTCTTCGTCAGCAATGCGTGCTTCGGTGCGACCGATGCTGACGCCGAGCGAAGGCCAGAACTGCCAGGCGAGATCTCCCTGGATATCCAGGGTCAGGTTGGCCTGTTCGCGGGCCTGTTTTTCGATCTCGGGTTTGAATTCATTGGGATCAATGACCTGGGTGATCACAAAAATGGCAATCGCTAATAGCAGGATGATGGCAAAAACCGTGATCAGCAAAATTTTTAGCAGGCGTCCCATGTAGCTCTCCTTGCGCGTTGGCCAGATGACCCGGATTATAGCAGTCGGGAGTGACAGACTATACGGCGCCTCTGTAAAACTCCTTGGCACTGAGATGTTCAAGGCATTTTACCGGCTCGCCGAAAAACAACCGTCGATGAGACGTTAGGGGAAGGGCGCTTGCGAAAGTTCCACACACTATTGTTGGTATTGCTGGTTTTACTGTGTCGGGCATCCTGGGGGGTTCAGGTCTCGCCAGTGTCGCTGGCGGACGCCGGGGATCGCGTCTCCCTGGGAATGAAGATGCAAATCCTGGAAGACCCGGAGGGAAACTGGACGCTGGATCAGGTGCGGAACCAGTTTGCCAGCCGGTTCCGCAATAGTGACAGCAATGCACTGAATTTCGGTTTCACCCAAAGCACTATTTGGCTGCGCTTTGCCGTGGATGCGTCACACTCGCAGGGTAGCTGGTTTCTGGTGGAGCGCTATCCGATTCTGGATGACATCACCCTGTTTGTGCCGGATGGGCACGGAGGATTTCGTGACTATGCCGTGGGCGATACCCGCCCCTTCTCACGGCGCCCGATGAATCACCGTTCCTTCGTTTTTGCCCTGGAGACCGAGGCCGGGGGGATGACGGAGTACTACATCAAGGTGCGAGGCAAGGGCGCGCTTAACATGCTGCCCATGCTGTACAGCGCCAAGGGGTTGGTGGAATTCACCTATCTGGAGCAGCTCCTGCAGGGGCTGTTTTACGGCTCGCTGGTGATCATGCTGGTGTATAACCTGCTGCTGTACCTGTCGCTGCGAGACAACGTGCATTTGCACTTTGTCATGTTTCTCGGCGGGGTCATTTATTTCAATATCTGTGTCAGTGGGTTCGGGTTGCAGTACCTGTGGCCGGAGTGGCCCAAGGTCAATGAATATTTCTGGCTGGCCACCTATGTGATTGCCCTGTCGTTGTCGCTGTATTCCCGGCAGTTCCTGCAACTTGCCCAGCGTTTTCCCCGCTATGAACGCTTGCTGCAGCATTATCAGATTCTCATCGGGGTGGCGTTTTTGCTGCAGTGGGTGCTGGAGCCCCCTTACTCCTATCACCTGTCTACCTTTGTGGCGTTGATTACGGTGGTGCTGTTCAGCTGGCTGGGCTGGACAGTGTGGCGCCAGGGGTTCCGGGTTGCCCGTTTGTATGTGCTGGCCTGGTCTGTGTTTCTCCTCACCATTTTCCTGTTTGCGCTGGGTAATCTCGGGCTGATCCCGTATAGCGTGGTGGTGCCCTACCTGCCGCACTTCGGGGCGTTGTGGGTGGTGGTCATGCTGTCGTTGGCGCTGGGAGACCGGATCCGGTTCCTTGAAAATGAGCGCAAGCAGCTGGCGCAGGAGGCGCAACATACGCTGGAGCGTCACCTGGCAGATATCGAACAGATGAACCAGGACAAATCCATGTTCTTGCAGTACATCAGTCACGAGCTGAATACCCCGATCAACTGGATTGGGGCGGCCGATACCCTGGGCCAGGACAGTCAGGGAGAAAGTGAGGCGGATGTGTGGGCCATGGTGCGCAAGGGGCAAAAGCGGTTGACGGGGATTGTGGGTACCTCGCTACGCTATTTTGATCTGTCTGATCGTAACCAGCCGCCGCTGATGGGGGCGTGTCAGCCCATGTGGGTGCTGGATGCGTTGATTCGTGATCTGGATGAACGGATTGAGCGTGCCGGGCTGGCGGTGCGTAACCGCGTCTCACCCAATCTGCGCGTGCGTGCCTGTGAAAGCGAGCTGAAAGAAGTCTTCGCCATGGCCCTGGATAATGCCCTGCGCTTCAGTGCAGAGGGGGGCAGTATCGATATCAGCAGCGAAGTAGATGTGCCTGCCGGGCATGCAGATATCCGAATTCGTGATGAAGGCAAGGGGGCTACCAGCGAGCAGCTGGAGCATATTCTTGAGCCCTTCTTTGTGATGGGGTCGCGCCACCACGAAGAGGGCTTCGGGCTGTCGCTGGCCATGGCCAGGGTCATGGTGGAGCAGGTGGGCGGGCAGCTGTGGGCGGAGAGTGCCGGGCCAGGTCGGGGCTTTACCCTGCACTTGCGATTGCCGCTGGCCTAGGGAGCCTCTGAATAACGCCTTACATGCT